>JAGBYG010000083.1 GCA_017628875.1 Clostridia bacterium | reverse complement strand
CAAAGTAAATTTTAGAAAACCAAGCCAACGGTTTGGTTTTCGTAGTACGAATAATAAAATGTCCGTTGAAAATTTATTTTCATAAGGATATTTTGTTATTTGTACCGATAAAACACTCGTGTTTTATCGAAAATTTACGTCAAATCAGCACCAACCCAAGCGATAGTTTTGCCGCGCTTTTTCAAAAGCGCGCGCCCGCCGCGTAGGCGATTTTGTTTCAACTAACTATTCGACAAATCAAAATTTGAAAATAATTTTAAATTTAATACTTTGTAATTAACAATCTTTATTGCGTCTATAATATAGGTGTATTTTTTAGAAAATCGGAGTGAAATATGGAAAACAAATTCACCACAAAGGCGCAAAATGCCCTTGCGCTATCGATAAGCACGGCACAGGAGCTTGGGCACACCTATATAGGAAGCGAGCATCTTCTTATTGGACTTTTATCCGAGCGCGATAGTGTTGCCGCGCGAATGCTTAACAAACGCGGAATTACTTTAACAAAAATCAAATCAGAGCTTAAAAATTCATCCACAAATCGTGAAAAAACCACGTTGACATCTCGCGATACGAGTCCTCTGCTTCGAAAAATCATTGAAAATTCTGCACTTCTTTGCGAGAAAAATTCGCAGGAGCTTATCGGCAGCGAACACCTGCTCTACTCACTGCTCTGCGAAAGCGATTGTCCTGCCGCAAGACTTCTTGAACAAAGTGGACTTTACACGCACGAGATGAAAAACGACATTCTTGCCTTCATCAGCTCTTCTCAAAAGGTGCAAAGGGGAGTGGATTCCAAGCAAAAGGAAGAAAAAAGCGCAATAGAATCCTTTGGAAGAAACCTCGTAACTCTCGCCCAAAGCGGAAGGATTGACCCAATTCTCTGTCGCGAAAAGGAAACTGAGCGCGTTATTCAGATACTGTCGCGACGAACGAAAAACAACCCCTGCCTAATTGGTGAAGCGGGAGTCGGAAAAACTGCGGTTGTTGAGGGTCTTGCTTCGCGGATCGCAAACGGAAGCGTGCCTCCGCCACTTAAATCAAAAACGATTTTCGCACTTGATATTCCATCCCTTATTGCAGGCGCAAAATATCGTGGCGAATTTGAAGAAAGAATCAAAAAAATAATGCGCGAGTGCCTACAAAACCCCAATATCATTCTTTTCATTGACGAAATTCATACTATTATCGGAGCAGGAAGTGCCGAGGGGGCTCTTGATGCGGCTAATATCTTAAAGCCCGCGCTCTCTCGCGGTGAAATTCAAATAATCGGTGCAACCACAATTAGCGAATATCGAAAGCACATCGAAAAAGATTCCGCACTTGAGCGACGTTTTCAACCTGTTACCGTCAACGAGCCAAGCAGCAATGATGCAAAAAATATTCTTTTCGGCTTAAAGGCGCGATACGAAGCGCATCACGGACTCAAAATCACCGATGATGCCATCGCTTGTGCCGTTGAGCTTTCTCAAAAATATATCAACGACCGTTTTTTGCCCGACAAAGCAATCGACCTTATCGACGAGGCAGCGTCAAGAGTAAAAATACGTGGCTTTTCTGCCCCCGACGAGCGATATAAAATAGAAAATGAAATCTCAATTTTGTGCACGGAACGAGAAAACGCAATCCTTTCTAGAAGATTGAAGGAAGCGCGAGAGCTTGGCAAAAAAATATGTGACCTTGAAAATCGCGCACAAGAAATATCAAAT
This sequence comes from Clostridia bacterium, assembly GCA_017628875.1. GTDB lineage: Bacteria > Bacillota > Clostridia > Oscillospirales > CAG-272 > RGIG4608. Next base: position 1,368 of record JAGBYG010000083.1, on the reverse strand, counting down.
TCAAGCAACAAGATCTCCCCAAATTTATTCGTCACCTATGAGGACGTGGCGGAGATAGTCCGCGATTGGACCGGTATTCCCGTGAGCAAATTAATTGAAGGTGAAAAGGAAAAATTGCTGTCGCTTGAAACCGACTTGAAAACGCGAATTATTGGGCAGGACGAGGCAATTTCACTCATTTCTCAAGCCATAAGACGCGCCCGACTTGGACTAAAAAACGCAAATCAACCCACGGGCTCGTTCATTTTTATAGGGCCCTCTGGCGTTGGAAAAACCGAGCTTTGCCTCTCCCTTGCGGAAATACTTTTTGGCTCAAAAAATGCCCTGATTCGCTTTGATATGTCAGAATATATGGAAAAACACAGCATTTCCAAGCTCATCGGCGCGCCCGCGGGCTATGTTGGATACGGCGAGGGCGGGTTGTTGACGGAAAAGGTTAGACGCAACCCCTATTCGATAATTCTTTTCGACGAGATTGAAAAGGCGCACCCCGAGATTTTTAACGTTTTGCTTCAAATTCTTGAGGACGGCTCCCTCACCGACTCCCAAGGGCGACGTGTGAGCTTTAAAGAAGCCCTCATTGTAATGACATCAAATCTTGGTACAACGCAAAAAGAAAGTGCTTCACTTGGATTTTTTAGTAGCGAAAATGAGATTTCACGCACAAAAGAACGCGAAAAAGCTATTAAAAAAGCGCTTGAGAGCACCTTTAAACCCGAATTTTTGAATAGAGTTGATGAAATTGTAATTTTTAATAGCTTGACTAAAGAAAATCTTGCAGAAATTTGTAAGCAGATGCTTTTTTCTCTTTCAGAGCGCATCTCCTCTCTTGGAATAAAAATTGATTTTGATGAAAAAGCGCAGGAAATGATCGTGAGCGAAGCATTTAATTCGCACTCGGGAGCACGTAAGCTCCGACGAGAAATCCGTCGCCTTGTCGAAAATCCGCTTTCCGAAAAAATGCTCCTCGGTGAAATTAGTACCGGTGATGAAATAACCGTTACGGCTAACGAAAATGAAATCTTTTTTCAAAAGCAAAAATCCCATAGCACAATTTGAAAAATAAATTGGGATTTAACGAGCAGTTTGAACACACAAACACTTGCCTCCCTCTGACGAGGGAGGTGGCGCAGCTCGTCCGCGACGGAGGGAGAGAACGCTATTTAAAGTAACTTTTTGTTAAGAACTCTCCCTCAGTCACCTTACGGTGCCAGCTCCCTCGACAGAGGGAGCCGAGTGTTTGTGCTAATCAGCAACACCCCTATAAAACAAAATTTAAAACACAAAAAAGGCGGAAAAATCCGCCTTCTTATTTTTTATAATTTATTTCGCATCACATCTTTCGCAAAGTTTTGTTGGCACGTTTTT
>JAGBYG010000082.1 GCA_017628875.1 Clostridia bacterium | reverse complement strand
TGTTAATTATTTTGGAAAGGAAATTATGATGGATAAGGATAATTTTGAAATATATAAGTCCACGATGCGTAAAATGATACGTATTGGAAGACTTCATCGTACTGTTTTTGAGCGCAATATTTCAAAAATGGGAATACATCACAGTCAACATCATTTGCTGATGTATATTGCGAAGGAAAAGGAAATTCCTTCACAAAAGCAGATTGCCGAAAAATTCGGAATTACCTCTGCGGCGGTTGCACGTTCCTTGAAATCGCTTGAAGCGGAAGGATATATTCAACGAAGCAACGTTGAAGATGACAACAGATTTAAAAGGATAATAATTACCGACAAGGGTAGAGAAATTATAGAAAAATCCCATCAGTTGTTCGAAGAGATTGACAACAGTATGTATGAGGATTTTTCTGAAGAAGATATATTGAAATTCAATGAATATCTTGACAAGATGCAATCTAAACTGATTGAGAAAAATGAAGAAAATTGTTGTGTGAGGAGATAAAATGAAAAAGAATAAAAGTTTGAATTGGTGGAAATATATAAAGCCCTATCTTCCATTCTTTATTTTGGGCCCTGTCTGTATGATAATTGAGGTTCTTGGCGAAATTCTTATGCCAAGACTTTTGGCGTATATTATCAACCTTGGTATTGATGGCAAAACAGAAAATATGCCGACCATAATACTTTGGCTTTATGAAAAGATAGGAAACAATGCTTTCTTTATTGTTGCTATTGCCGTTGGTATGATACTTACTGCTATTCTTATGATGTTAGGCGGTGTTGGTGGTGCATATTTTGGTGGTAAGGCATCCGTTAATTTTGCTGCGGATTTGAGAGCCGATATTTACAAGAAAATTCAGAACTTTTCTTTCTCAAATATTGATAAGTTCAGTTCTGCATCCCTTGTAACACGTCTTACTAATGACGTAACACAGCTTCAGCATTTTGTGAATATGATGCTCAGAATGTTTTTCCGTGCTCCGGGAATGCTTATCGGTGCGCTTATTATGGCAGTTAGTCTTAACCCGTCGCTTTCGATAATTCTTGCGATTTCAGTTCCCATTTTGCTCGGATCTATTGCGTTTATCATTATTAGAGGTTTTCCTTTATTTGGAAAAATGCAAACTAAAATTGATAAGCTCAACTCTACTGTTCAAGAAAATCTTACCAATGCAAGAGTTGTTAAATCCTTTGTGAGAGAGGATTTTGAAGAAGCAAAGTTTAATAAAGCTAATGCAGATCTTAAGAATACTGCAGGCAAAGCGATGAAGAATATGATTCTTATGTCGCCCGTTATGACCTTTATTATGAACGCAACTGCAATATCTGTATATTGGTTTGGCGGTCATCAGCTCCTTGCAGGACAGATGAATACGGGTGATTTTGCATCATTTGTAACCTATATTACACAAATTTTGTCATCTCTTATGATGGTAACCTTCCTCTTTATGATGTTCTCGCGTTCAATGGCATCTGCAAAGAGAATTGCAGAGGTTATGAATGAGGAGATCGATATTGTTGATGCGTCAAATGGCGCAGAGTATATGGTTGAGCGTGGCGAAATTGAATTTCGCAATGTTTCCTTCCGTTATTATAAGGATAGCGAGGGAAAGGTACTTGACAATATCAACCTTAAGATAAATGCAGGTGATACGGTTGGTATCATTGGCTCTACAGGTTGTGGAAAAACCACTCTTGTTTCAATGATTGCTCGCCTTTATGACGTTGATGAGGGAGAGGTTCTTGTTGACGGTGTGAACGTAAGGGATTATTCTCTTTACAATCTTCGTGAGGGTGTTGGAATGGTGCTTCAAAAGAATATTTTGTTCTCGGGAAGCATTATTGACAATCTTCGTTGGGGTGACATCGAGGCGACTATGGAAGAAATACGTGAGGCAGCGGATTACGCGCAGGCGGATGGATTTGTAACAAGCTTTAAAGAGGGATACGAAATGGATCTCGGTCAGGGAGGCGTTAACGTTTCCGGTGGACAAAAGCAACGCCTTTGTATTGCACGCGCACTTCTCAAAAAGCCGAAAATCCTTATTCTTGATGACTCAACGAGTGCTGTTGACATGGCGACGGAAGCAAGAATACGCGAGGCGTTTAAGAACAGTCTTAAAGATTCTACTAAAATTATTATTGCACAAAGAATTAACTCGGTTAAAGATGCAGACGAGATAATCGTTCTTGATGAGGGTAGAATTACTGGTGTTGGTACACACGAATATTTGCTTGAAAATAATGAAGAATATCAAGAAATATATTATTCACAAATGGATAAAAAGGAGGATAAAAAATAATGGCTGCAAGAACTTTAGAAGAACTTCAAAAGCAATATGGCGGCAGATCCTCCAAGGGTAAAATGATGGGTGGACCCGGACCGGGACCTCGTCGTGGACCCGGCGGCCCCGGAATGAGAGCCAAAGGAAAGCCGAAAAACACAAAAGCAACGATAAAGAGATTGCTTTCTTATCTTTCAAAATATAAATTACGTTTGGTATTAGTGCTTGTGTGTATGCTATTTAACACACTTTCATCATTGACGGGTGCTTATATTTTGCGACCTGTAATTAATGCTCTTGTAGGACAGAGTGAGCTTTAGTTTTTGGGAATTGCATTTGACAAGCCGCTTGAATATCTTGCGTTGATACTTGTTGTTATTGCTTGTGTTTATATTTGCGGTTTTGTGGCAAACTATATGCAGGCAAGACTTATGCTTTCAGTTTCTATGAATGCTATTGAAAATCTTAGAAACGATTTGTTCAAAAAGGTGCAAAAGCTTCCAATCAGGGAGTTTGATAGTGACAGCAACGGTACCATTATGAGTAGCTTTACCAATGATATTGACAATATTGATATGATGCTTCATAATACAGTTGTCAACTTAATTTCGGGTTCAATTACGCTCATCGGTACGCTTTGTATGATGATTTATACGAATATTTGGCTTACGCTTATAACGATTGTTTTCATTCCGATTTTTGCGTTGTTGGCAGGTCAGATTGCTATGAGATCGTCAAAATATTACGTTGGTCAGCAGGCGGCTCTTGGCGCTATTAACGGTTATATCGAAGAATCCGTTTCGGGACAAAAGGTTATTAAGGTATTTAATCACGAAGGAATTTGTGAGGAGGAATTTGACACTCTCAATAATGATATGAGAGATAAGCAATTCAAGGCGCAATTCTATGGCGGTATTATGGGCCCAATTTTGGGTAATACTAGTCAAATCAGCTATGCTTTAACTGCGGGAATTGGCGGTGTACTTTGTGTTACGAGTGGTTTTGACGTTGGTGGTCTTTCTGTGTTTGTAAACTATTCACGTCAATTTTCAATGCCAATTAATATGATTTCTCAGCAGATGAGTACAATATTTTCTGCTCTTGCGGGTGCTGAAAGAGTATTTGCGATTATGGACAGAGAACCCGAGATCGAGAACTATGGTGAGGTACATTCTGCCGATAGTATTAGAGGTGACGTTGTACTTGAAAACGTTACGTTTGGATATAAACCCGAGCAAACTGTTTTGAAGAATATTTCGCTCTATGCACATCCCGGTCAGAAGATTGCGTTTGTTGGCTCAACGGGTGCCGGCAAGACCACGATTACAAATTTGCTTAACCGTTTTTATGATATTGAATCGGGTAAGATTACCATTGACGGTGTTGATATTAAGGAATACAATATCTCTGATTTGAGAAAGAATATCGCGATGGTACTTCAGGATACGCATCTTTTCACGGGTACGATTATGGAAAATATTCGTTACGGACGACTTGATGCAACCGATGAGGAAGTAATTGAAGCAGCTAAAACTGCGAGCGCGCACAGCTTTATTATGCGACTTTCCGACGGTTACAATACTGTAATTGAGGGTGATGGAGCTAACCTTTCTCAAGGTCAGCGTCAGCTTCTTAATATCGCTCGCGCGGCGCTTTCCAAAGCTCCCATACTTGTTCTTGACGAGGCGACAAGCTCGGTTGACACAAGAACCGAACGTCACATTGAACACGGTATGGATAGATTGATGAAGAACAGAACAACATTCGTTATCGCTCACAGACTTTCTACTGTTAGAAACTCAAATGCTATTATGGTGCTTGAGCACGGTGAGATAGTTGAGCGAGGAACTCACGAGGAGCTTCTCCAGATGCAGGGAAGGTACTATGAACTCTATACAGGCAAAAAAGAGTTAGATTAAACCAAAAAAGCCAACGATTTTCGTTGGCTTTTTTTAAAAATATATTGCAAAAATTTAATAAATATGATATAGTATATTTAAGTATGTACAATATGTATTTATGCTAAAAATATATTAGGAGGTTTATTTCCATGAAAATGACATTCAGGCATTACGGCCCAAATGACCCCGTAACTCTTGAACAGATTTCTCAGATCCCCAATATGTACTCAATCGTATCTGCGGTATATGATGTGCCTGCAGGCGGAGTATGGAGTGAGGAAAGCATTAATGCCATTAAAGCGAGCGCAGAAGCTCACGGCCTTAAATTTGAGGTTGTTGAGAGCGTACCCGTTCCCGAGGATATAAAGCTTGGTAACGAAAAAGCTCCTCAGCTTATCGAAAACTATTGTGAAAATCTTAGAAGACTTGCAAAGGCAGGAGTAAAATGCGTTTGCTATAACTTTATGCCCGTGTTTGACTGGCTCAGAAGTGAGCTTGAGCATCAGGCAGCTGACGGCTCTAACAGCTTGGCTTATGATGAGCAGACAGTTCTTGCTATGAATCCCCTTGATGGCGGACTTTCTTTGCCCGGTTGGGACGAAAGCTACACGCTTGACGGACTTCGCGACCTTCTTAAGCAGTATGAAGCTATTGATGAAGAACAGCTTTGGAAGAACCTTGAGGCATTCCTTACAAAGGTAATTCCCGTTGCTCACGAGGTTGGTATTAATATGGCTATCCATCCCGATGACCCGCCGTGGGGTATCTTTGGTCTTCCAAGAATTATTACTTGTGAAGAAAATCTTGAAAGATTTTTGAAAATTGTTGACCTTCCCGAAAACGGACTTACATTCTGCACAGGCTCTCTCGGTGCTTCCACTGAAAATGACCTTGTAAGAATGAGCCAAAAGTTTGCAAAGAGAATTCATTTCGCTCATATCCGTAACGTTAAGCACACAGGTCCTCGTCAGTTCCATGAGGTTGCTCATCCTACTGATTGCGGTTCACTTGATATTTACGCAATTATGAAGGCACTTCACGACGGTGGCTTCGACGGATATATGCGTCCTGACCACGGAAGAATGATCTGGGGCGAAAAGGGTAGATACGGTTATGGTCTTTATGACAGAGCTCTTGGCGCAACTTATCTTCTTGGCCTTTGGGAAGCAATCGAAAAAGATGCTAAAAACTAATTTTTAGGGAGAAAAATAATGAATAAAGTTTGTGTTATTACAGGCGCGGGTGGTATTCTTTGCTCATCCTTCGCTGAAGAAATGGCTAAACAGGGCTATAAGGTAGCTCTTCTCGACCTCAATGACGTTGCTGCAGGTGTAGTTGCAGATAGAATCAATGCAAATGGCGGTGTTGCAAAGGCATACAAGGTAAACTGCCTTGAAAAAGAAAGCATTGAAGCTGCTCACGAAGCAATTCTTGCCGACCTTGGCAAGTGCACAATTCTTATCAACGGTGCAGGCGGTAACAGTCCCAGAGCAACAACTGATAAGGAATATTATGAAGTAGGTGACGAGGATAGAGAAGATATTAAGACTTTCTTTAATCTCGATAAGTCCGGCTTTGATTTCGTATTCAATCTTAATATTATGGGAACACTTCTTCCCACACAGGTTTTTGCAAAGGACATGCTCGGTCAGGAAGGATGCTCAATTCTTAACATTTCTTCTATGAACGCATACCGTCCTCTTACAAAGATTCCCGCATACAGTGCTGCTAAATCCGGTATTTCTAACTTCACACAGTGGCTTGCAGTTCACTTTGCAGGCGCAGGTATCAGAGTTAACGGTATCGCTCCCGGTTTCTTCGTAACAAACCAGAACAGAGCACTCCTCTTTAACGAAGATGGCACACCCACAGCAAGAACAAATAAGATTCTTAACGCAACTCCTATGAAGCGTTTTGGCGAATCCGAGGAGCTTCTTGGAACACTTCGTTTCCTTACAAATCCTGAGGAATCCGGTTTTGTAACAGGTATTATTATTCCTGTTGACGGCGGTTTCTCTGCTTATTCAGGTGTTTAATTGAAATAAAAAATACGAGGCAATTTTGCCTCGTATTTTTTATTTGGTTAATTCATTTTCAATCGCCTTGTAAAATGCTTCGGTATCTGCTTCGTTAAGGAAAGAATAGATAACATAATTGCCAAAAATCTTCACTGTTGCAAAGTCGATTTTTTCGACTTCCTCGGGAAAGTAATCCATTGCGCGATATGCATCTTGCTTTTCTTTAAGGTAGGCATCAATTATGTGCTTGAGTTCTTTTGCCTTGCCATTTTCTACTTTGAAAATGCCAATTTCATTGATGTTTTTAGCATTTTTAGCACGGACAACTGTGTAATCGAGCAAATAGGAAGGTTTATCGTCTGTGATTTCTAAAATAACATAATCGTCAAGAATATTTACACAGCCTTCGGTGGTAAGACTGCTTTAGACTTTGGCATAAAGCTCTTTTGAAGAAAGCGCATCGTCATATTTTTTGCTCGAAAGCAAAACAATGGCAACAAGTGCGATGACTAAAACGATGGCAGCGGCAATAATAATTATTTTTTTCTTATTCATAAGCACTCCTATTCTATGGCGTGAGTTCTTATATATTGAATTATAGCGACGTATGCCTTTTCGTTCATATGAACACCGTCACCGTTGCTATATTCTTCTATAAGCGCTCCGCTATCATTTTTTAAAATGGATTGTGTATCAAGATATTTAAGGGAATATTGTTCTGCAAGCTCCTTTGCCCACTTATTGTTTCTGTCAATATCTGCGTTTGTTATTGCTTTTCCTTGATTACTGTACTTAGCAGTAACGGGGAAGCTGGATTGAAGAATTATTTTTGTGCTTGGAGATGATTGAGTTATTGCATTTATCAGTTTACCGTAAAAGGTTTTGTATTCCTTTTCGGAAAAACGCGCAGCATTATTAACACCGATGGTGATAATAAGAATTTCTGCATTTACATCTTTTACTGCCTCAGGAATGGTTAATTGTTTATCTCCAACGAGAATCTGCAAAATATCCGATCCGAGAGTTAAAGTGGCAGATGACGGAACTAAAATGTGTGATCTATCTATGCCGCCTTTGAAAAAGTGAGATGTGGTAGATTCACCTACAAAGTAAATCTTGTCAATATATTCTTGACCTGCATCCTCTGTGAGTGGTAAAACCACGTCAGTTTTATTGGGAATTTCGGGGGGAGTTTCTATTGTGGGCTTTGTGTCATCTTGGGGTTTGAATAATAAAACTGCAAGGAAAATCAAGCAGATGGCCAAAATTAACAGCACAACAATGCCAATTGTATTCTTTTTATTCATAATTTGCCTTTCGAGCTTTAATATTAATAATATTGTAGCACAAATGACTATATTTTTCAATAGAAAAATATAGTTTGCTATTATTTTTTTCCGATTTTATTTTAATTATTAATAGAAATGGAGATGATTATTTGAATAATATTTTAGAAGCTATTGGGAATACACCTTTGGTTAAAATACAAGCTAATATTTTTGCAAAGCTTGAATTTTTAAATCCATTTGGTTCGATTAAAGACCGTGCCGCTCATCAAATAATAATTGATGCAGAAAAGGGAGGTGTTTTGCAAAAAAATATGACGATAATTGAAGCGACGTCGGGGAATATGGGCATTTCACTTTCGGCGATAGGTGGTATAAAAGGCTATAACACCACCATTGTAATGCCCGAAAATATGTCTTTGCGACGTAGGGAATTAATAAAAGCTTATGGCGGTGAGTTGATACTGACCGATGCAGAAAAAGGTATGCGAGGAGCGATAGAAGAAGCGGAAAGGTTTAGTAAAAATGAAAATGTATTTATGCCGCGTCAATTTGAAAACGCTTCGGGAGTTTTAGCACATTTTTTAACTACTGCTCCCGAAATTGACAGGCAGATGCAAGGCAGAGTTGACGCAATTGTTTGCGGAATAGGTACGGGGGGGACAATAACAGGAATCGCCAATTATTTTCACGGAAGAAATGTAAAAATAATTGGCGTTGAACCTGAAAAATCTCCATTTTTAACGAGAGGATATAGTGGTGCGCACAATATCCAAGGTATTGGGGCAGGTTTTTGCCTGAAGATTTTAAATATTGATTTGATTGATGAAATAATAGCTATATCCGATGAAGATGCACTTTTTGGCGCTCGTGCAGTTTTGAAAAATCAAGGTCTATTCGTTGGAATTTCGTCGGGCGCGGTATATGCCGCGTCGGTAAAAATTGCAGAGCGAGAAGAATTTAAAAATAAAAATATAGTTACAATATTTGCCGATGGGGGCGAGAGATATTTATAAAGAATAGAATTTTTCTGCAATTCTAACTGCGCTCATAGCATCTTTCCCATAGCCATCTGCGTTTATCTTTTTTGCATATTCTTCAGTTAAAACAGCACCGCCGACCATTATTTTTATGCTCCTGTCGTGTACGCGTAACAAGGAAATAGTTTCTTCCATTGCGGGCAGAGTAGTAGTCATCAGGGCAGAAAGTGCGACAACCTTGCAGTTGTATGTTTTTACTGCTTCAAGGATCGTTTCGGGTGGAACGTCCTTTCCGAGATCGTAAACGGTAAAGCCGTAGCTTTCAAGCAGGAGCTTGACGATATTTTTGCCAATATCGTGAATATCTCCCTTTACGGTTGCAAGAATTAACGATTTTCCGTTTGACGTGCTTTGCGGCATCTTCTCTTTGAGAATTGCAAAGGATTTTGACGAGCATTCCGCACTCATAAGAAGCTGAGGAAGGAAGATGCGTTTTTCATCAAATGCTCTTCCAATCTCGTCGAGCGCGGGAATTATCTCCTCGTTGATTATTTCAAGGGGGGATTTTGAGGAAAGCAACTCTTGAGTTTTCGTTATTGCAATTTCGGAAAGTCCTTTGATTATTGCTTCTTTAAGGGAATAATAAGTGGCTGTTTTTGTTGTGTCTTGTGAATCATTATTAAGCGAAAAGCTAATGAAATCCTTGCAAGAAACGTCCATTGAAGTAAGTGCGCGATATGAATGATATGCGTTCATTAACTCTTTTGACGAAGGATTTACAATTGCACAATTCAGACCGCGTGTGAGCGCCATTGTGTAGAATGAAGCATTGATGCTTGCTCTATTGGGTAAACCGAAGCTAACGTTTGAAATCCCCAGACTTGTTTTATATCCTTTATTGGATAATCTTTCAACGGTTTCAAGCGTAATTTGAGCATTATTTGAGTCGGTGGATATTGTCATTGCAAGAGGGTCGAAGATAATATCATTTATATCAATTTTGTATTCTTTAGCTTTTAGAATTATGCGCTCTGCAATTTTAATTCTTCCTTCTGCAGTGTCTGGAATTCCGTTTTTGTCAAGTGTTAGCGCAATAACGGTACCACCGTATTTCTTGACAAGGGGGAAGATAGCTTCCATACTGTCGATATCTCCGTTTACTGAATTTACAAGGGGCTTTCCGTTATAAATACGCATAGCGGCTTCAAGTACCGAAGGATTGTTTGAATCGAGTTGAAGCGGAAGATCACAAATGCCTTGAAGCGATTTAACAACCTTACACATCATCACTTTTTCATCAATTTCGGGTAAACCGACGTTGACATCAAGCGCGTGTGCGCCTTGCTCGGCTTGTGCAATTCCTTGTTGCAATATATAGTTTACATCGTTATTTCGAAGTGCATTTTTGAATTTTTCTTTACCTGTGGGGTTTATGCGCTCACCGATGAGAATGGGCTCATTTGCAATTTCAAGTGCGTGTGTATATGATGAAATAACGGTTTTATTTTTCTTTTCTATTTGAGGTAAGGGGATATTTTTTGTTTTTTCGACTACCGATTTTATATAGTCGGGCTCTGTGCCACAGCATCCGCCAAGAATACTTGCGCCCTCCAATGCGAGCAAATTAACATAATATCCAAATTGTTCTGCATCAAGAGAATAGGAAGCTTTTCCATCAACCATAGTTGGCAGACCTGCGTTAGAATTAACTATTATCGGGAGAGATGAAGAATTATAGTATCTTTTTATCAATGGCAACATCTTATCGGGACCAAAGGAGCAATTTATACCGATTGCATCGACTTTGAGTCCTTCAAGGAGAGCAATCATCGCTTCGGGTGTTGCTCCTGTGAGCAATTTTCCGCTTTCGTCATAGGCATTGGTAACGAAAATCGGCAAATCGCAATTTTCCTTTGCCGCAAGTACTGCCGCTTTGGTTTCATAGGAGTCTGTCATGGTTTCAATGATGATAAGATCGACTCCGAGATTTTTTGCTACTCGTATGTTTTTAGCAAAAATCTCAACGGCATCTTCAAATGAAAGATCGCCAATCGGCTCTAAAAATCTGCCAAGAGGTCCTATGTCAAAGGCAATGAAGCTCTCCTCAAATCCATCGGTGGCTTTTTTGGCGCAACCTATGGCAGCTTCAATAAGCTCCGCATAATTTTCGTGCTTTAAGCAGTTGACACCAAAGGTGTTTGTGGTGATGATATTTGCGCCAGACTGAAGATACTGACGGTGAATGTCGGTGATGATTTCGGGGTGCTCCAAATTCCAATTTTCAGGCAGCTCACCCGCACAAAGACCGCGTTTTTGAAGCATCGTACCAAGACCGCCGTCAAAATATATTCTTTTTTGTTTGATAAGTTCAAGTATATTTGCCATTGCGATCTCCTTTATTTTATTCCGATTATTGCGGTAATTGACTTCATTGGGGTCATCATAAGCTTTTCACTCAAAGTGATACCGACGGTTTGATTTGCATTAATGCGAGATAGCAAATCCTTTTGAAATTCAAGGGGGAAGTCTGCATATCCAGGACTAAAGCGATTAGTTGTACTTAGATTTTTACATATTTTATCATTGATATGGTCCGCAAGACTTTCAACGGCGGCAGAGCCGATAGCATCTATAAAGAATGCGCTTGGATCATTTTTTAGATAAAGTTTTGTGATGAGTCTGTCAACCTCAATTCCCGTGCTGACTGCCATAATAAATGCTTCTTTGGAGTCACAAAGCACGCGAGAGAGAGAAGCGCTTTTTACAGTTGCAAATCCAAAATCGCAAATATCGTTGGTTATAGAAATGGGAACTCTGATATATGCGTACCTATATGTAGCCGCCTTTTTGAACTCGTTAATACATTTATTTAAAAGTTCATTTTCAAAGTCAAATCCTGCGTTAAGGCGCGCTGCAAGTTCGTTTTTTTTGATTTCAAAATCCGTGGAAGAAACGCTTCCAAAGATAACGTCGTTATAGATCATTTTATCACGTCCGAAAGATTATTTTGTATTGCTTTTGCCACCTCGGGCTTGTTCATTGAGTAGATATGAACTGCTCTGAAGCCGTTTTTATAAAGCTCTCGCGCTTGCTTTGTGGCAAATTCGATGCCTGCTTGTTTAAATGCGAGAGGATCGTTTTCAAAACGAAGAATATTATCTAAAAATGATTTTGGAAGCTCATTTCCTGAGAGGGTTACTATTCTGTCTAATTTGGTAGGACTTGTTATAGGCATAATACCTGCAACGATTGGCGCGTTTATGTTTGCTTTTTCAAGTCTATCTGCAAAACGGTAGAGAATATTATTGTCAAAAAACATTTGCGTTGTCAAAAACTCGCAGCCGTGTTCAACCTTTATTTTGATATATTCAATATCCTTTTCAATGCTTTCGCTTTCGGGGTGACATTCGGGATAACACGCACCGCCGATGCAGAAATTACCGTGCTTTTTTATCTCGTCGATAAGCTCATAAGAATAATGAAAATCGCAATTATTGATATTAAGTCCTTCGGGAATATCACCGCGGAGCGCGAGTATGTTTTCTATTCCGAGTGCTTTTAAATTTGATAATTGCTCGCGAACAAGCTCGCGGCTTGAGGATATGCAGGAGAGGTGCGCAAGAGAAGTGACTCCCAAGGAAGAAACCTCTTTGGCAATTTTTGCTGTGTATTCACTTGTTCCGCCGCCTGCACCGTATGTAACGC
>JAGBYG010000081.1 GCA_017628875.1 Clostridia bacterium | reverse complement strand
CAAAGTAAATTTTAGAAAACCAAGCCAACGGTTTGGTTTTCGTAGTACGAATAATAAAATGTCCGTTGAAAATTTATTTTCATAAGGATATTTTGTTATTTGTACCGATAAAACACTCGTGTTTTATCGAAAATTTACGTCGAGTTAGCACAAACTCACACGATTAAAAGCTTTTTGGTTCTTTTTCTCGAAAAAGAACAATTCTTAACTGTGTAATTTCTAAAAGAGAGGTAAATAAATATGCTTCAAACAGAAGGTAAACAATATCACATTCCCGCATCCGTAGGCGAGGTTGGAAGATACGTAATTCTTCCCGGTGACCCCGGCAGATGCGAAAAAATCGCAAAATTCTTTGACAATCCTGAATTTTTAGGTATGAACCGTGAATACTGCATCTGGAACGGCACGTTGTCAGGCGTTAAGGTAAGCGTATGCTCCACAGGTATCGGTGGTCCTTCAACCGCGATTGCCGTTGAGGAGCTTGCAGCTTGTGGCGCGGATACGTTCATTCGTGTTGGAACTTGCGGTGGAATTGACCTTGACGTCAAGGCAGGCGACGTTGTAGTTGCAAACGGTGCGGTGCGTCAGGACGGTACATCTCTTGAATATGCCCCTGCAATTTTCCCGGCAGTGCCCGACACAGACGTTCTTTTCGCGCTTGTAAACGCAGCAAAAAAGGACACTGCAAATCACGATGTTCACGTTGGCGTGGTTCAGGCAAAGGATAGCTTCTACGGTCAGCACAGACCTGCGAAAATGCCCACCGCTCCCCAGCTCCTTGCACAATGGGACGCTTGGAAAAAGCTCGGTGTAAAGGCGAGCGAGATGGAAAGTGGCACGCTTTTTGTTGTTTCGTCACTCCTTCGTGCACGCAGTGGCGGTGTGTTCTCTGTGGTTTGGAATCAGGAAAGATACGACGCAGGACTTGACACCGACGACGTTCACAACGTTGACACAGAAGCCGCAATCCGCGTGGCAATCGAGGCAATCAAGCTCCTTGTCGAGCAGGATAAGAAATAAATCATGAAAAACAATCCAAAAGCCACAAAAAACAGCCTTATTGAGCTGATGCGCTTTTTCTTTGCTTTGTGGGTACTTTATTATCACGGATATTTTCCTCATAGAGTTAACGGATTTAACGACGGTTTTTTAGCGGTTGAATTTTTCTTCGTACTGTCGGGATTTTATCTTGTTCGCTCAATAGATAAATACGTAGATTTGCCACTCAAAAATGGGTTGTTAACGTTTTTGAAACACCGATTTTTGCCTATAGCAGCTCCGTTTTTAATCAATATAGCCTTTTCAGTGTATTATTGCTTCAAGTATGGATCAATCTTTACAAACGACCTTTTTGGTTATTTGTGGTATGTACGCACGTTGTTTTTATGGATGGCAATTATATTCATATCAAGAAAATACATCAAAAATCAAATAACGTTTTATTTCATTTGGTCGGCACTTTCAGTTGCCTCTTTGATACTTTTTTTGGTTTATCCGCCAATAGACCACGTTGGGGAGCTGCGTGCATTGATAGCGATACCCCTTGGAATGCTCGTTGCACTCATTCCTAAGATTAAACCCCAAAGCAACGAAAATTTCTGGAGCAAGATGCCCGCACTTTTAATTGCGATCGGTGTTGTTTCATCAATTCTGGTCTGTTTGCAGATTGCTTATATGCCCAAAACAAAATTTATCCAATATTTTTTGAAAATTATCGTTTACCCTGTAATGCTTTATTTTGCAAGCTGTGTAAACTTTAGTTTGGGATTTTTCAACTGGCTCGGATCACTCAGTTTTCCAATATATGCATTCCAATGTGTACTAAGAGTGTTGGAAACAAACATGTTGACAAACGTTAAATACCAATTTGCGCTCATCGTGGCAATGGTGCTAATTTTCTCACTTGTGGATGCCATCATCAAAAGGCATAAGTTTAAAGCAAAATCTTGTTACTAATTAAATTTTAAAAGTGAATCTCTTATTGAGATTCGCTTTTTTTGATGCCTTGAAACTTCAAATTTTGATTTGTCGAATGGTTACAAAGTTAAGAAATGGGTCGCTTTTGAAAAAGCTCCGCAAAACTTTTATGGAGCTATGACGCCGCGCGTAAAATAAGTGCAAACATATAGTGGCGCGCCCAACAAACCGCTTACGGTCTTGCAACCGCATTTTGCGAGCAAAACCGCGCTTTGTCTATAGTTAACCAAAGTTTGTGCTAAGTCCACAGACTCCGCGCAACTCGCGTGACTCACTTCT
>JAGBYG010000080.1 GCA_017628875.1 Clostridia bacterium | reverse complement strand
CTATAAAAGCTTTTTGGTTACTTTTTCTCGAAAAAGTGACAATCCTTTACTTTGTAACTTCCCTATAAATCAAAATTTGAAACAGAGAAAGAGAGGTGTAATCTATGCTCAAAATTGGAGATGTGGAATTGAAGAATGGGATAATGCTCGCTCCGATGGCGGGGGCTACGGATTACGCTTTTCGCAAGGTGTGTCGAAATTTTGGTGCGGAATATTTAGTTTCCGAAATGGTTTGCGCGAAGGCACTTTGCTATGAGCAAAAAATCAAAAAGAGTTTAACGGCATCTCCTTCTAAAACTGCACCGTTGGCAGCTATAGGCGATGGCGAATTGCCGATGGCTATACAAATTTTCGGTTCCGAGCCCGAATTTATGGCAGAAGCAGCAAAAATGATTGCAGAAAACAGTTATCGTGGCACGACAAGCAAGTTTACTCCCACTGCGATTGATATAAATATGGGGTGTCCTGTTCAAAAGGTGGTTTCTAATGGCGAGGGTTCGGCACTTCTTAAAAACCCCGAATTAGCAGGAAAAATCGTTGAAGCGGTTGTCAGGGCAGTTGACCTTCCCGTAACCGTTAAAATTCGCACGGGTTGGGATTCAAATTCAATTAACTGTGTTGAAATGGCAAAGCGACTTGAGGCGGCGGGGGCATCGCTCGTCTGCGTTCACGGAAGAACGCGCGAACAACAGTATGCGCCTTATGCCGATTGGACACAAATTGCCAAGGTCAAAGAGGCAGTAAGTATTCCCGTTATTGGAAATGGAGATATTTTTGAGCCAAGTGATGCTCTTAGAAGGAGAAAGGAAACATGTTGTTATGTTGTGATGAAAGGTCGCGGTGCGCTTGGAAATCCCTGGATTTTTTAACACACCATCAATCTTTTTGAGGGCAGAGATGAGAGAAAAATCCCTGTCAACGAAGTGGTTGACGTGGCTCTTTGGCATCTTAAATTGATGATTGAAAGCAAGGGTGAGCGCGCGGGAATTGTTGAGAGTCGCAAGCATCTTGGCTGGTATATGAAGGGTATTCGAGGTGCGGCAGAGCTTCGAAATCGCATAAATTGTGCAGAAACGCTTGATGAATTGACGGCTATTTTGCAAACTTTGAAGGAATGAGGGTGAAAAAATGAAAAGAATAATATCGTTTTTGCTTGCATTAACGTTTTGTCTTGTACTGTTTGCGGGATGTTCGTTTTTGCCTGACGAAATTAAACTTTGCGATGTGAATTTCTACGTTGACGGGGAAATATACAGCACGAAAACGGTTGTGATGGGTCAAACAGTTGGTATGCCCAAAAATCCTGAGAAGGAAAATTTTGTTTTTACCGGCTGGAGAGTTGATGGTGTTGTTTCATATATGTATGATTTTTCATCAAAGGTGATTACCGATTTGGATTTGCACGCGTGTTTTACCGTTGATACTGTAAAGGTTGGTAATTTGATTGCTCAAAACACACTTAAAAGCACGGTTGCAGTGATTGGAAAATCATACAATCTGTATCCCGGCAGTTTGATTGAGTCCTCATATTTTATGTCGCAGGGCTCGGGTGTTATTATTGACATTTCGGACGGATATTGCTATGTTTTGACTAATGCTCACGTTGTGGAAAAAAATAAAGATTATTCAAAATTGAAAATTACCGTTGAAGATGCTTGGGGTAACTCATACGAAGCATCAATATATAAAAACTCCAATAAGAGCACAAATGCTTTCAGCAAGGATTTTGACCTTGCCTTAGTTTGCTTTGAATTGCCCGAAAAATATGCCTTTACAGAAATTGTAATGGGCGAGGACCCTAAGGTTGACGATTTTGTTGTTTCCATTGGAAATCCCGGTGGACTTATTAACTTGGTTACATACGGAAAAACGCTTGGCTATCAAAGTGTTAAAGGAGAAGATGGTACTGCGGCAGATTTGGTTTCCTTTGAGGTTATCATTCATAATGCTCCGATAGCTCACGGCTCAAGCGGCGGCGCGTTGGTAGATACCTATGGCAAGCTTGTTGGCTTGAATTTCGCCGGATACGAAAGCGGTGAATACGGCTGTGCTATACCGCTTTCGAAAATCAAGGACTTTTTAAGTGTTTACGTTTATTAATATAAGTGAAGGTAGGTGAGATTTGTGGATATTATCAGCAATTTGGATTTTTCCAAGAAAATAAAAGAAAATCCCGATGGCAATTATTTGTTTTACGGTGAGGAGGATTACCTCAAATCTCACGCGGTAAAATCGTTAAAGGAAGCGATGGGGATTGATGAGGCACTCGAAATTTTCAATTTCGTCACACTTGACGTGCTTGATTACACACCTGACAAGCTAATTGATATTCTTTCAATGCCACCGATGATGGCAGAGAAAAAACTCGTGGTTTTGAGTGGACTCAATATCAAAAAAATGACGAACAAGAGCGATTTTGGTGAGCTTCTTGATGCGCTTGCACATCTTGACGAATTTGACTACAACGTGCTTGTTTTGACAATTCCGAACGGAAACATTACCGAGGAAATGCCAAGAAAAGCTCCGACAGGGTCATTAAAAACGCTTTCGGAAAGATTGCAACCCGTTAAGTTTGAAGCCCCCACACCTCAAAAGCTCGCTCTTTGGGTGATGCGCCATTTTGAGCATCACAATATAAAGGCAAATCAAGCGGATTGCGCATATCTTGTTGATTATTGCGGCAAGAATATGTTTATGCTCGCAAACGAGATTGAAAAGCTCGCTCTTTACGCGCGCTCGCAAAACAGAGATTCTCTGCTTCGTGACGATGTGGATAATATTTGCTCTGCAGAAATGGAATACGGTGCGTTTGAATTTTCAAATGCAATTCTCGACGGACGAAAAGGAGAGGCGCTTAATATCCTTTCTGTTATGAAATTTAAACAAATTGAACCACTTATGATTATGGGTGAGATTTCAGGAATTTTCTCGGATTTGCTTAAGATTAAAATTATGCTCCTTGCGGGCAAAACCAATCAACAAATTTCGACTGAAACGGGTATTAACGTTCATAAAGTTGGTATCTATGCTACAAGTGCGCGTCGAATGGAGCTTCAACGATTGCAAAAAATCGTTTCGATGACGGCAGACACCGACCTCGCGATGAAATTCCGCTTCGATTCGGGTTATCTCAATCTTGAAAAATTAATTTGTTCACTATAAAAAATCAGCAGGGAATATCCTGCTGTTTTTTTGGTAAATTGGGATTTATCGGGTAGTTAGTTGAAATAAAACCGCTCAAGCCGCTTGGGCTTCCGCTTTTGAAAAAGCGGAGTAAAACTATCGCATGGGTTAGTGCTGACTCTACGTAAATTTTCGATAAAACACAAGTGTTTTATCGGTACAAATAACAAAATATCCTTATGAAAATAAATTTTCAACGGATATTTTATTATTCGTACTACGAAAATCAAACCGATGGCTTGATTTTCTAAAATTTACTTTG
>JAGBYG010000079.1 GCA_017628875.1 Clostridia bacterium | reverse complement strand
GCAGTGTAGCAAGGCGCAGTTTTTATTGCACTCGTGCAATAAAAACGATTGTGACGAGCGCGAAGAAGTGAGTCACGCGAGTTGCGCGGAGTCTGTGGACTTAGCACAAATAATATTTCTGTTGGGCAAAGCGCTACAAAAGCTTTTTGGTTACTTTTTCTCGAAAAAGTGACAATCCCTTACTTTGTAACTTCTCCCCGACAAATCCCAATTTGTAGGTATAACAAAAGCCCACACTGAAAACCGTATGGGCTTAAATGTTATTTTTTCATTTGTTTTTGTTTTCTTAATTCTCTATCCCTGTCGCGATAGAATTTTGAGCGTTTTTTCTTGATATAGGTTGAGTGGATTGCCAATCCGAGTACGCCCAGAACTATAACGATACTTGTTATATGAATCCAAAGCTCCGTTGAATTTTCGGTTTTGAGAGTTTCCCAAAGAGCCGTAACGTGAGTTTGAATATCAACGTTTTCATCCTTATAGTAATCCTCATAAGCGGGATTGAAAGGATAATTTTCGTTTGCTTCGGTTTTGGATTTACCGTAAAGCACCTGCCAAGCATCAACAAGGCAATTTTCCTCGTCATCATAAATGCTATAGTTGTAATCAAGCATTTCTTGATAATACTCACTTTCAAGGACTGCCTTATTCGGTGAAGCATAACCGATATAAAGCGCGTTGGCGGTTGCCGCTTCAAGCCCTATCATATAATTAATATACTCGTTAGCAATTTCGGGATTACGCGAGGTTTTTGGGATGCACAATGCGTCAACGAAATAGTTTGTACCCTCGCTTGGATAATAGAAGCGAAGGTCGGTGTTATCCGCAGCCATTGTCAAGAAGTCGCCTGCGTAATAAGATGAAATCCACGCGGAAGCGCTTTTCATCTTATTGAATATCTCATCGTTTACGTAACCTTGAAGGATGGGCTTTTGCTTTTTGAGTTCCTCAAGTGCTTTTTCCCAATCTTCAGGATTATGTGAGTTGATATTGATTCCCTCCTTATACATTGCGGTAGCAAATGCATCGCGGGGGTTATTGAATTGCAAAATCTTTCCTTGATAATTAAGTGCTTCACCGTTTGCGTTTTGGTTCCAAAGGAGATTCCAGCTTTCACCTGCAACGTCTTCTTCCTTAACGAATTCTGCGTTATAGATGATGCCGACCATACCGTAAGTGTAGGGAACACTAAAGGTATTACTTGGATCGTAATACATATTCTTAAATTCGTCACTGATATTTCCGTAATTTGTGATTATGGAAAAATCAAGTGGCAAGAGCATGTCGTGAGCGATCATTTTTTGAATCATATAGTCGGATGGAATAACTATATCGTATGCCACCGCGCTATTTGAGAGCTTTGCGAACATATCCTCGTTAGTCGCATAGGTCGAATAGTTGACCTTAACGTAGAAACCGTATTTGTCGGCAAGATTTTCATTGAAATATTCTTCAAATCCTGCATTTACGTCGAAAAGCCCATATTCTTCATCGTCCTCGTCGGAGATGTATTCACCCCAGTTATATACGTTGAGGTTGATGGTTTCATATTTTTTGTTTTCTTCAATGCCTTCGGGTTCTTCACAAGAGCAGAGGAGGAGCGAAAAAGCAATTAAAAGAATGAATAAAAGTTTAATTTTCATTTTCTTTTACCCCCTTTTCTTGCGCGCTTATCCGTCTTCTTAAAGCTTCTCATATTCGAGATGATGAGAAGTGTGAATACAACCACGATTATGAGTGTTGAGAGCGCATACATATCGGGTTTAACTGTCTTTTTCGTCATCGAATAGATAAGAAGGGGAAGCGTTTGGAAGTTTGAGGGGCTGACGAAATACGAAATAACGAAATCGTCAAGAGAAAGTGTGAATGCCATAACCATACCCGAAATAACGCCGGGCATAATATTGGGGAGCTTAACCTTGAAGAATGCCTGCATAGGAGTGCAACCAAGGTCAAGAGCCGCCTCTGAAAGTGAGTTTCCAAGCTCGTTGATACGAGGAAGAACGTTTAAAATAACGTATGGCAAGCAGAAGGTTGTGTGAGCGATAAGCATTGCGAAAAATCCGATGCTATCGTAATCTGCGATTTTGAAAATGCCAACAACTGCCGCAAAAAAGAGCATAAACGAAACACCCGTAACGATATCGGGGTTCATCATAGGAACGTTGGTAACGCTTGTTATCACCTTTTTGAACCATTTTGTTCTCATTTTGTAGATACCCTCTGCCGCTGCAGTTCCGATTATTGTGGAAAGAAGTGCAGAGCAAACTGCCAAAATGAGTGTGTTGCGAAGTGCGATAAATGCCGCTTCGTCAGAAAAGAGCTTTACATACCAATCAAAGCTAAATCCCGCGAAATTTGCGGTGCTTTCGCTTGCGTTAAACGAGAAAAGCACGAGCGTGAGGATGGGGATATAAAGTATTGCAAAAATAATGCAAAGGTAAATTCTTGATGCGTATTTTTTCATGGTATGATACCTCCTTCGCTTTCCTCGGTAAAGTAGTTCATTATACCAAGGGAGATAAGGATAAGCACCATCATTACGAGTGAGATAGCCGCGCCCACGTTATATGCGCCCGTTACGAACTGGCGTTCAATCGTGTCACCGATAAGCTCAAACGTACCTCCACCGAGCTTTTGTGAGATATAGAAGGTGGAAATTGAGGGCACAAATACCATCGTTACACCCGAGATAATTCCCGAAAGGGAGAGGGGGAGAATGACCTTTGTCAACGTTTGGATTGTGTTGCAACCAAGGTCACTTGCAACCTCCCACATATGCTTGTCTATTTTAGAAACGCAAGTATAGATGGGAAGCACCAGATAGGGCAGGAAGTCATATACCATACCGAATATACCCGCGCCTTTTGTTCCAACTATGTGGAAATTTGTTCCAAGAAGCGATTTGATAAATCCACCG
>JAGBYG010000008.1 GCA_017628875.1 Clostridia bacterium | reverse complement strand
CTCGTTTCACTCGCAATGATGCGATGTTTGCCATAAAATGTGGCGAAGCCACGCATCATTAGGCGAAGCCGTCATCATTGGCGCAGCCAACATCATTTGCCAGAGGCAAACATCATTCAAAAAAAGAACCTTTGTCTTGGTAGACAAAGGTTCTTTTTTTGTTGGTGCCGGGAACGGGAATCGAACCCGTACGGTACTTTCGTACCACGGGATTTTAAGTCCCGGGCGTCTGCCAATTTCGCCACCCCGGCGGAATTTTCATCGCCACGCTTGTGGTCCACTCTTAATTGCTTG
The DNA here is from genome assembly GCA_017628875.1 of Clostridia bacterium. Taxonomy (GTDB): domain Bacteria; phylum Bacillota; class Clostridia; order Oscillospirales; family CAG-272; genus RGIG4608. The sequence goes on along the minus strand of JAGBYG010000008.1, from coordinate 5,713 downwards.
AATAGTATATCACACAAATTTAGTTTTGTCAACACCCTTTTGAGAAAAAATATTGACTTTTTTTGATTAAGAGGGTACAATAGGTATATAACTACTATCATTATATTACGAAAGATAAAAAATTATGCAAAGAAGATTTAATCCAATTCTTGATGAGCTTCCCACACCCTTTTGCGAGGATGTATATTTGCTTGACAAAAACGGAAGGGTTCTTGGTGCGAGGCAGGGAACTGACAGAAAGATAAATAATATTTTTTCCATTATTGAGAACAGTGAGCTTGACTTTGTCAAAGAAAATATGCTTTTTTTCAACATACACCCATTGTTTTTGGTAAATTCTATTGACGGTGTAATCATTTTGGATTTGTCCTTATTTAATAAGAAGGGCATTTTTATGGCTATTATACCACATTTTTCAAAAGAGCAAGTGCTTGAAATCATAAAATCGGAGTGCTCTTTTATCTTGGCAAGTCCAAAAATTCAAGCTGATTTGCACTTTTCGATTGAAAGGGCATTGAACGCTGACGAATGTGCTTTTGCAGAGCGTTTAAAAATGCTTTATCATTCTGAAATATACAATTCGCAGGTTCACGGAAGGACTAATGTTGAGCTTGCCGATATGATGCTTGAGGTTGCTTGCAATTTTTCTTGTTTTGTAGGATGCGAGCTGGAGAGTTTTGTTCACGGGGTGTCGATTTTTGAATTAAAAAACGAACTTTGCATATATTCATACAAATTTATGTTACTTACCGTTTGTTTTGCGGCGCGCAAATATTCAGCAGAAAGATGTGCGAGAATGGACATATGTTTTGACGAGATGGGTATATCTATGAACGCAACATTCGAAATTGATGATGTTTACAAAAAAGTAAATTTTGTTACAGAAGCAACCGAGCTTATGGGCTTGATGTCCTCTTCTCGAAACGATAAATTTTTATTTGAATACTTGCAAAGCGAGAGGGAACTATTGTTTTGTGGATATTTATGGCAGCACTCTGTCGATTATGAACACGTCAAAAAGAACTCAACGGATATAAAATACAATACAAAATGAAGGGAGAATGATATGGTAAGATTGAGCAACGCGCCCGTTAAGGTGCTTTCGGGCATAGGACCTGCGCGCGCAAAGGCATATGAAAAGCTTGGAATAAGCACGGTTTCTGATTTGCTTTATCATTTTCCTCGCGCTTATGAAAACCGAGGCGCTGTGAAATTGCTTTCGGAGTGCATTAGTGGTGATAAGGCGTCTGTGATTATGACTATTGGTACAGTTCCAAAAAAGACGATGATTAGGCGAGGAATGGTGCTTTTGAAATTCACCGCCTTTGACGAGAGCGGAGTTTGTGAAATTACTTATTACAATCAAAACTATCTTGCAGATAAGTTTCCGCTTGGTGCGACCTTCCGTTTTTACGGACAGGTGGAGAAGGTTGGCAAGCGTTACAAGATGAATTCCCCTGCATATGAAATGGTGATAGAGGGAGAGGTGCTTCCGCCCCTTGTTCCTGTATATCCGCTTACCGAGGGGATTTCAAAGAGCAGAATGGCCACGGACATTGCTGCGGCTATGAGTGCTCTTGCTTCTGAACTTGATGATTATTTGCCTGACGATATAAGGAGGGAATACAGACTCTGTACCCTACCATTTGCGCTTCGTGCGATACACGATCCCACCGATTACGAGTCGGTTGCGCGAGCAAAAAGGCGACTTGTTTTTGACGAGTTTTTTACTTTTGCGCTTGGAATGGCATTAAGCGGCAAAAAGAGGAAGGAATTTGGTGCGCCTGTGTGCGACAAAAATGATATTAGCGCGCTCCTTTCCGCTTTTCCTTATGAGCTTACGGGGGATCAAAAGAAAGCTATTGAGGAAATAAAGCGCGATATGGCGAAGGACATACCGATGAGCCGAATTTTAGTTGGTGACGTTGGCTGCGGTAAGACGGTTTGCGATATGGCGGCGATGCTTGTTGCCGTGCAAAGTGGTAAACAGGCGGTGCTTATGGCTCCTACAGAAATACTTGCGCGTCAGCATTATTCCGATATTGCGCCTGTATTTGAGGGGCTTGGATATAAAACGAGCTTACTTGTTGGTTCGCTTAGTGCGGGCGAGAAGAAAAAAGTTAGGGCGTCGCTGTCAAGTGAGGATAAAGGTGTTCGTCCCGACGTGGTTATCGGTACTCACGCGCTTATTTCCGATGGGGTTGAGTTTTATTCTGCAGGGGTGCTTGTTACTGACGAGCAACACCGATTTGGCGTGGCTCAGAGGGCGACCCTTTCCAAAAAAGGCGAGCGCGCACACGTGCTGGTTATGAGTGCGACTCCCATTCCGCGTTCCCTTGCGCTTATTATGTACGGTGATTTGGATCTTTCAAAAATAAATGAAATGCCAAAGGGCAGGCAGAGAGTTGACACCTTTGTGGTTGATGAGGGTTATCGTCCGCGACTTAACGCTTTTATAGAAAAGCAAGTGAACGAGGGTGGGCAGGTATATATTGTTTGTCCTGCGGTTGAGGAAAAGGAACCCGAGGATTCGGGTGAGGTTGAGCTTTCCTCTTTTGGCGTGGAGAGGGAAGAAATGCCACCTCTGAAAGCGGCGGTGCAGTTTTCTGATGAGTTATCGGGCGCATTGCCAAATCTCAAAATTGCCTTTTTGCACGGAAAAATGAAGGGTGCAGAGAAGGACGATATTATGAAAAGATTTGCTCAAGGTGAAATTGACGTTCTTGTTTCGACAACGGTTATTGAGGTCGGTGTGAACGTGCCTCGCGCAACACTTATGATTGTTGAAAATGCCGAGCGATTTGGTCTTGCACAGCTTCATCAGCTTCGCGGACGTGTTGGACGCGGTAGCAGAAAATCATATTGCGTTCTCGTTTCCGACAGTCACGGTCAAAACGCACGCGAGCGACTTGAAACAATGAAGAAAGAATACGATGGATTTAAAATTGCAGAAAAGGATCTTGTTTTAAGAGGCCCCGGTGATTTTATTAAGGGCTCGAGTGACCCTGTGGTACGTCAAAGCGGCGGCTTGCGATTTAAGCTTGCGGATATGAGCGAGGATTCGGGCGTGCTTTCCGATGCTTATGAGGCGGCAAAATCCTTGCTTGAAAAGTCGCCGGATCTTGCAGAAAATGAAAATTTACGTGGAATGATTGCCAGAATGTTCTCAATTGACGCATATTCATTGAATTAAAATGAATAAAAATATGAATATTATTTATATTTTGTGAATAATTAACCAAAAATATAAAAATATATCATTTGTTCACAATTTATTCATATGTATGTGATAGAATGAAATTTGTTGATAAGTCAACAAATTTGGAGGATATATGGATACGATCAGATTTTTGATGTTTTATCGTAGCTTTGATACGATACTTAAAGATATCAAAAAAAAGGAAACGTCTTATTTGAAAGAGTACGGCTTGCGCTCGGTTCATATGGGCTGCTTGCTTCAAATAAAGCAGAGCGAAAAAGGAATGACCGCAACCGAACTTTCCAAAGCGAGTAAAACGGATAAGGCGTTGATATCGCGAGTTATTAAAGAGCTTACTCTTGAGGGATTTCTCATAGCAAAGGGAGCAAGCGAAGACAAGAGCTACAATAAAAGATACGTTCTTGCTGAAAAAAGTGAGAGAATAGTGTCAGATATAGTTGAGGATATAGGCCATTATATGGTTGAGGCAAGAGCCGGAATTCCCGACGAAGATATGCAGACGTTTTATGAGGTTTTAGCATCCCTCACACACAATATTTCACTCATTGCAAACAATGAGTAAATCAAAGGAGATTTGTTATGGAACTTAAAGATTTAAAAGCAGTACCCGTGCGCTCACTTTATCACAACGTTGAGCTTGCGGCACAAAAGTATGGCGATCGCACATTGTTTGCTTTTGAAAGAAACAAAACGGATTATGAAATTTCTTATGCGGAGTTTTATGAATATGTAAATGCTATGACAAGAGCGTTCATACATTTTGGCTTCTCGGGCAAAAAGGTTGGTATTATTGGCGAAAACTGTCCTGAATGGATTGCTACTTATCTTGCGGCAATGACCTCTGGCGGTGTTTCCGTACCGATTGACGTTGCACTTGCGAAGGAGCAGCTTGTTGAATTTGCAAAGATGGCAGAGATTGACGTTCTTGCTTATTCTTCCACATGGGCTTCTTACATTGAGGAGCACGCTGACGAGTTTGAAGGCGTAACTCATTTCATAAAACTCAATGATTATTCATTCGATTTTAAGACGGAGCAGGTTTATGAGCTTGAAAGATTTACAAGTGTGTCAAAGATTGCTCACACAGGTAATGTAATTACTGATATAAATATTCCCAAGCAGAACCCTGAAAGAATGAGCGTTATGCTCTTTACTTCGGGTACAACAGGAACGAGCAAGATCGTTATGCTTTCTCAAAAGAATATTTGCACGGTTATCAATTCTGCAAGAGAGCCGCTTGAAAAAATAGACGAGAATGACGTTCTTCTTTCTGTTCTTCCTGTACACCACACTTATGAGCTTACTTGTGGAATTTTTGCAGCTATAGATCATGGATGTAAGATTTGTATAAATGATTCTATCAAGCACGTTACGAAGAACCTTAAGAAATATCGCCCCACAACTATGGCTGTAGTTCCTCTTTACGTTGAGGTGTTCTATAATAGCATTATGAAGAACGTAAGAAAGCAGGGAATGGAAAAGACCTTTAACACCGGTCTTAAGTTGAGCAAGATGGCAGATAAGGTGCACATCGACCTTTCAAAGAAGCTTTTTGGCAAGGTTACAGAGGCGTTTGGTGGCAGACTTTGCAAGCTTGTTTGCGGCGGCGCTGCTCTTCGTCCTGAACTCATTTCAACTTTCCGTGCAATCGGTATCGAAATCGTTCAGGGTTACGGTATTACCGAGTGCGCTCCCCTTGTGTCAGTAATTCCTTTTGGTGTTTATAATCCTAAGTCCTGCGGTAAGGTAGTTGATTCTATGCAGGTGTTTATCGATAAGGAAAATCCCTCTGACGAATTCGGTGAGATCGTTGTTAAGGGTGATAACGTAATGCTTGGTTACTATAAGAATGAGCAGGCAACAAAGGAAGTTCTCACGGACAACGGCTGGTTCTATACAGGTGACTACGGCTATGTTGATAAGAAGGGTTATCTTTATATTACGGGCAGAAAGAAGAATATCATAGTTCTTCAGGACGGTAAAAACGTATTCCCTGAGGAGATTGAGGAGTACCTTGCTGCTGTTCCTCACGTTAAGGAGTGCGTTGTTATCGGACGTCAAAAGGATAACGACCTTGCGATCACGGCTCTTGTTTATCCCGACTTTGAATACACCGACAGCATCGGTCTTAAGTCCAAGGAAGAGGTTTATGCCGCTATCAGAGAGCAGGTTAATACAATTAACAGAAAACTCGTTGGTTATAAGAGAATCGCTACTCTTGAATTTATGGATGAAGAGTTTGAAAAAACTCCCTCAAAGAAGATTAAGAGATTCCTTTATAAATAAAAATATGTTAGATCCCCTCGCGCAAGCGGGGGGATTTGATTTTTTTTAGAATTTTTTTAAAAATCGTTACACTTTTTCAAAAAAATCTTGACTATAGTAGTGTAGGAAAATTGTGATTTATCGAGGAGTTTGAAAGGTTAGTTTAAGTAAATGAGGAACTCCCTCCGAGTGCTTCGCACCCACCTCCCTCTGCGGAAGGAGGCTCTG
>JAGBYG010000078.1 GCA_017628875.1 Clostridia bacterium | reverse complement strand
GGTCTTCCTACCTTTGCGCCCTTGCCAACCTGAACGTCGGAGTCGAGAATGGAATATTCAATTACTGCTCCCTCTCCTACGTTTACGTGATGCATAAGCACGGAGTCGCGAACAACTGCGCCCTTTTCAACCACAACACCGTAGCCAAGTACGGAATTAATAACCGTTCCGTAAATTTCACAGCCCTCTGTGATAGAGGAGTTTTCAACGATTGCCTCTGCGCCAACGTATTGAGGAGCTTCGTTTTCGTGACGTGAGAAAATTCTCGTTTCTTCGCTAAACGAAAGAACGGGTTTTTCTCCAAGAAGGTCCATATTTGCCTCCCAAAGAGAAGAAATTGTTCCAACGTCCTTCCAATATCCTTCAAATCCGTAAGCAAACATTCTTTCACCGTTTGCGAGCATATTGGGGATGATATTTTTACCAAAGTCATTGCTGGAATTAGGATCTGCCTCATCCTCTGTAAGATATTTATAAAGCTTATCTGCGCTGAAGATGTAGATACCCATAGAAGCAAGATTACTGTCGGGATTTTTGGGCTTTTCAGAGAATTTATAAATCGACATATCGGGATTAACACTCATAATACCAAAGCGACTTGCCTCCTCCATAGGAACCTCAAGAACTGCGATAGTACAGTCCGCATTGTTTTCCTTGTGGTATTGAAGCATCTTATTATAATCCATAGTGTAAATATGGTCACCCGAGAGAATCAAAACGTAGTCTGCCTGATATCTCTTAATAAATTCAAGGTTTTGATAGATTGCGTTTGCCGTTCCCTTATACCAGTCAGAACCGCTGAAGCCCTGATATGGGGGAAGGATGGAAACACCGCCAAAGGTTCTGTCAAGATCCCAAGGAAGTCCGTTTCCTATGTATTCATTGAGTACGAGGGGTTGATACTGTGTGAGAACACCAACGGTGTCCACGCCGGAGTTGATACAGTTTGAAAGCGGAAAGTCAATAATTCTGAACTTTCCTCCAAATGAAACTGCGGGTTTAGCTGTTTTCTTGGTAAGTGCGTAAAGTCGTGATCCTTGTCCGCCAGCGAGAAGCATAGCGACACATTCTTTTTTCTTAAACATATCAAGAGTTCTCCCTTCATAAACATTATAAAACCATATTTAATTGTAGACATAGTCATACATTGTTATTATATTATAAATGCACCAATTTTTCAAGTGTTTTTTTAATATTTTTCCCTTTTTGTTGAATTTTCACAAAACATTCTTATTTTTTATCAATTAGTGGTTATTTTAAAGCAGTTTTTTGGTGCTTTTGTAAAGTAATGCCCTATTGACATATTTTTATTTATTTGATATAATAATTGTGTATTGCTAAAAGGAGGGTTAGTATGAAAAATAATTTTTCAAACATAATTGCAAACGATGAGCTTTGCTCCTATTTTGCAAAAGCTATTGAATTTTCTTCCCTCTCACACGCATACATTTTGCTCGGTGCAAAGGGTACGGGAAAGCATACGCTCGCGCGTCTTGTATCAGCGGCTCTCAGCTGTGAAAACAAGGATGATGAAAACGCATCCTTGCCCTGCCTTGAATGTAATAACTGCCAAAAGATAATGAATGGTATTTCCCCCGACGTAATATATGTTTCTCGCGAGGAGGATAAGGCAACTCTCGGTGTTGAATCCATTAGATTTATCAAGGATGACGTTGCATTTTTCCCCAATGATAGCGACTTCAAGATATATATTATTGAGGACGCGCACACTATGACGGCTCAAGCCCAAAATGCGTTTCTTCTTACACTTGAAGAACCGCCCAAATACGCAATTTTTATTCTTCTTTGCGAGCACACAGAAAATATCCTTGAAACGATAAAAAGCCGCGCTCCAATACTTAGAATGAAAACGCCCCAAAGGGATGAAGCGGTTGAATTTTTAAAGTCGAATTACCCCTCGGTGCGTACGTTTATAAACAATTCTCCCAACGAGTTTGAGCAGATCTATCTGGCATCGGGCGGAAGCATCGGCAGAATTTTGGATCTTATAAATTCAAGCGAAAAAAAGCAAATTCTGCAAAATCGTGAACTTGCACAAAAACTCATCGAATCCATAGCTCATAATCGACTTTCATCGGACTTTGCAGAGATAAGCACAATGTTTTCACAAAAGCGCGACGAGAGAGAAAAAATCGTTGCTCAACTTTCAGAAATACAAGGTGCAATTCGTGATCTTATCACAATAAAAAAGTCGGATGAGCCAAGGTTAATATTCTTTACCGATGCAAAATATACCGAGGAGCTTTCATATAGCTTTTCAGTAAAAAAACTAATTCAAATTGCAGAAAGCACAGAAAAAGCAAGACTTGCTCTGCTTAGAAATGCCAATATTAAATTAACTGTAATCAACTATTTAAGCGAGCTTATTTAGTTAATCATAATGGAGAAAATTATGGAAAATAACAAAAAGAACAACAAAAAAAGATACTATAAGCATCACAACAAAAATAAGAATAAAAAGGAAGAAATAAAAGAAAATCAGTCCGAGCAGGATCTTGAAGTGTCAAATGAATTTGAGGAATCTCCCGAAAATCTTGAATTTCTTGAGGATATAGTTCCCGAAGCATTTGAAGAAACAAGACCGAAAAAAGAACCCGATCCCAACGAGGAACAGGTTGAGGTTGTTGGCATAAGATTTAAAAAGGTGGGCAAGGTTTATTACTTTGCACCTGAAAAAATACAGGCAAAAAAAGGCGATTTTGCAATCGTTGATACTGCACGTGGCCCGGAATTTGGAGAAGTGTTTATTTCAAATAAAACAGTGGGAATTTCCGAGATAGTTCCCCCTCTCCGCCCCATTATACGCATAGCGACCAAGGAAGACGTTATTCATAACGAAGAAAACACCAAAAAGGAAAAAGAAGCATTTGGCATTTGCCTTGAGCAGATAGCAAAGCACGAGCTTGATATGAAGCTCGTTGACGCACAATACACATTTGATAACAGTAAGCTCCTTTTCTACTTCACCTCTGCAGGCAGAGTTGACTTCCGTGAGCTCGTTAAAGACCTCGCCTCCGTTTTCAGAACGAGAATTGAGCTTCGTCAAATCGGTATTCGTGACGAGGCAAAACTCATTGGCGGTCTTGGTGCGTGCGGCAGACCTCTTTGCTGTGCTACCTTCCTTTCCGATTTCGTTCAGGTATCCATCAAAATGGCTAAGGAGCAGGGATTGTTCCTCAATTCTTCCAAAATTTCGGGTACTTGCGGACGTCTTATGTGTTGCTTAAGATATGAGCAAGAAAGTTACGAATATGAAATCTCTCGCACCCCCGCAGTTGATACGAGCGTTAAAACTCCCGACGGTGTTGGAGTTGTTACCGAATCACGTCCTCTTACAGGACTTATTAAAGTGAAGATTACAAATAAAGACGGCGAAAGCATAAAAGTCTATCACCGAGATGATGTAAAACCCATTCTTTCACAAAAAAAGGCGGATAAAGAATAATTTTTTCTATTATTTTTTAAAAAGCTCTTGCTTTTTGCTGTAGGAATGTGCTATAATAATTCAACAATACTAATTGGAGGTATTTATCATGGCTTATAAGATTACTGATGCTTGCATCGCTTGTGGTGCTTGCTGTGACGCTTGTCCCTGTGGCGCTATCACAGAGGGTGACGGTATGTATGTAATTGATCCTGATGCATGTGCTGAGTGCGGTGCTTGCGCTGACGTTTGCCCTGTAGGAGCTCCCGTTCAGGAATAATCCATTACATCTAAAAGACACGGAGCAAAAGTTGCTCCGTGTTTTTTGAATTTGAGGTGACTATGAATAATACTTTATATGAAAATGAAACGTTGACAAGTGTTAATGAAAATATAAATTTAATACAAAGAAAAAACGGCTTAACCTTTGGCACGGATGCTTTTCTGCTTGCTTCATTTTTAAAGGAGCAAAAAAGCGGTGTTGCAGTTGAGCTTGGCGGTGGCACGGGTATTATTTCCCTGCTTTCTGCCACAAGAGAAAAATTCAAAAAAATATATTGTGCTGAAATTCAACCCGAATTTGCAGACGTTATTACACGAAACGTTAAGCTGAATTCTCTTGAAGAAAAAATCGTTCCGATTTGTGCAGACGTGCGCGAACTTAAAAGTGCCAATATCGGTTGTGAGGTCGAGGCGGTTTTTTCAAATCCCCCATATATGAAAGCAGATAGTGGCAAGAGAAACGAACACGACGAAAAATTTATCGCGCGCCACGAGGTTTGCGGTGATATTGGCGATTTTTGCGCGTGCGCAAAAAGATTACTCAAGCACGGTGGACTTTTCTATTGCGTTTGGCGTCCGGACCGCCTTATTGACCTCGTTTGCGCGATGAGAGAAAACTCTCTTGAACCCAAAGAAATGTGCTTTGTTCACGCAAACACAAAAAGCGCACCGTCAATGGTGCTTGTAAAGGCAAAAAAGGGTGCGGCATCGGGTATGACTGTAATCGAACCGCTGTTTTTAAATGAAGATGATAACCCCAAAGTTCTTACCGAAAGAGCCAAAAAAATATACAAGGAATGTAATTTTTAATGAAAGAATTAAAACGAATTTTAAGCTATACAAGACGCGCAGTTGACGACTATGCGATGATAGAAGACGGCGACAAAATTGCCGTTGGTGTTTCTGCCGGCAAGGATTCACTTGCACTTCTCTACGCACTTGCTGAAATGCGCCGTTTTTACCCTAAAAAATATGAGCTTATCGCAATAACCGTTGATATGGGATTCCCCAACACAACGTTTGACGGAATTAAAGCTCTTTGCGAAAAGCTGAATGTTGAATATCACATCATACCAACTCAAATCTACCAAATAATTTTCGAGGAGCGAAAAGAAAAAAGCCCCTGCTCTCTTTGTGCAAAAATGCGCCGCGGAGTGCTTTATAACAGCGCAAAGGAGCTTGGTTGCAACAAGGTTGCTCTCGGTCATCATTTTGATGATGCTATTGAAACCTTTATGCTCAATCTTTTCTTTGAAGGCAGAATTGGTTGCTTCTCACCCGTTACCTACCTTTCAAGAATTGATTTGACAATGATACGCCCCTTGCTTTATGCTGCGGAAAAAAGTGTTCGTCAGTTTGCAGACAAGGCAGAATTGCCCGTTGTTAAATCAACCTGCCCCGCAGACGGAAACACCGAGCGCGAGGAAATGAAAACCCTCCTTCGCGAGCTTGACATCAAGCACAAGGGCTTGCGCTATAGAATTTTCGGCGCTATGCAACGCGGAGAAATTGACGGCTTTAAAATAGCAAGCTCAATGGACGGAATTAAAGATTATGATGATGGGGAAAACAGCGATGAATAAATTTTCATATTCCTATGAAGATATAAAAAAATTGCTCCCTGAAAGAAAAGAAAATTCAAACAAGGGCAGCTGCGGACGAGTGCTTATAATTGGCGGCTCACCCTGTATGGCTGGCGCGCCGTATTTCAGCGCAAAGGCGGCTTATCGCACGGGCTGTGGGCTTGTTGAGGTGTTCACTCACGAGGATAATCGCGTAATCTTGCAGACACTTATTCCCGAGGCAGTTTTAAGCACTTGGAGTGAAAATATTGATTTTAACAAACTTGAAGCATCAATCAAAAAAGCCGACGTAATCGCCATTGGAATGGGACTTTCAACAAGCGAAGCTGCTCTTGAAATTCTGCTTTTCACTCTTGAAAAATGTAATTGTCCTATAGTAATTGATGCAGATGCTCTCAATTTAATAGCAAGAAATAAAAACCTTTTCAAGTATATCAAGCACGATGCAATTATTACCCCTCACCCCCTTGAAATGTCAAGAATTTCGAGTGTTGAGGTTGAAGAAATAACAAAGAATATCCCTGAATTCGCGCAAAAATTTGCCAACGAAAACACGGTTATTTGTGTTCTCAAAGACCATCGCACCGCAGTTGCAAGTCCTGACGCAGACTATATTTACATCAACCAAAGTGGCAATAGCGGAATGAGTACGGGTGGCTCGGGTGACGTGCTCGACGGCATCATCGCAGGACTTTTGGCACAGGGCTGTGACCCGTATATCGCAGCAACTCTCGGTGTCTATATCCACGGTCTTGCAGGCGACGTTGCAAGCGAAATCCTCTCGCAATATTCCCTTATGGCAAGTGACATAATCGACGCCTTACCCGAGATTTTTAATAGTTTGTAAAACAAAAGCTCCCTTCAAATAAAGGGAGCTTTTTTGATGCTTTCAAATTTTGATTTATGGGGGAGAAGTTACAAAGTAAAGAATTGTCACTTTTTCGAGAAAAAGTAACCAAAAAGCTTTTGTAGCGCTACGCCCAATAGCCATATTGTTTGTGCTAAGTCCACAGACTCCGCGCAACTCGCGTGACTCACTTCTTCGCGCTCGTCACAAATGTTTTTACCGCACAAGTGCGATAAAAACCGCGCCTTGCTACACTGCACATAGAGTCTTTATATCTGCTTATGGCTACGCCCCTACAAAGTAAATTTTAGAAAAACAAATCTTTGATTTG
>JAGBYG010000077.1 GCA_017628875.1 Clostridia bacterium | reverse complement strand
TGCAGAAGTAATTCTACAAAAACCAATAATCGTTTCTGTCCCAACCCAACAGAAAGCGAAGCACATAAATAGAGGTATGTCGGGCACTCACCCCTGCATACCTCTGTTTATTTTAATGGTTCTATAATAAAATGTTGGGGTAAAGCTCAACAAAAATAAAGGTTCTATAATAAATGTTGGGGTGAAACCAACAGATATTGCAAATAAAAAGTAAAAAAAGCAAAAAAAGAAGAGCATATCTGAAAAAAATCTGATAAAATGTAGTTACCACACAAACACTTATCGGAGGTATCAGATATGCTCAATTCATATTATACAGAAAAGTTGCTCGGATTGCAAGGGGTAGAGATAAAAAATATTCAAGAAAAAGAAGAATATTTTGAAATATCAATAGAGCAGCCGAGAAAAACGTGTACATGTCCGCATTGTGGTGAAGCGACAAACAAAATACACGATTACCGCTATCAGAGGATAAAAGAACTCTCGGCATTTGAAAAGAATGTTGTACTTATCCTGCGCAAACGTAGATACGTATGCTCCTGTGGCAAACGCTTTGCAGAGCCTAATAGCTTTTTGTCCAGATATCAGCGAATGACCAAGCGAGCAATTATGGGATTGTTGGGAAAACTAAGCGATAGCCGATCCTACACATCTGTAGCATGTGAATTTAACGTATCCACATCAACGGTCATTCGCTTTTTCAAGAACGTTCAATACAGTAAGCCTATCGAGCTTCCCGAGGTAATCGGAATTGATGAATTTAAGGGCAACAGCGGCGGAGAGAAGTTTCACGGCATACTTACCGATCTTGGCGAAAGAAAAGTCATAGACATACTAAAAACTCGCTATGAGCACGATCTTTGTGACTATTTTAAGAAATATGACCGCACAGGCGTCAAATATTTCGTTAGTGATATGTACAAGCCGTATGCCGAAATTGCTGAATATTACTTCCCGAATGCAACTTATGTCATAGATAAATATCATTGGGTACGACAAGCAATATGGGCATTTGAGGCGGTGAGAAAAGAAATTCAGAAACAGTTTTTAAAACAACATCGAATTTATTTTAAAAAATCTAGACTTTTATTACTTAAACATCAAGATGATTTGAACAAAAAAGATTTGCAACAAGTGCTTACCATGTTGGATATATCTCCAACACTTTCTACTGCGTATTTCTTAAAGGAATTGCTTTATTCTATCCTTGATGAGCCTGATCCGTACAAGCAAAAGAAGCTATTTTCCGATTGGATCGAGGAAGCTACGGAAAGCGAGATCCCTGCATTTGTTAAATGCGCTAAAACATATCACAATTGGTTTACACCTATTACTAATTCTTTTTTCTGCCCTTATACAAACGGATTTACCGAAGGCTGCAACAACAAGATCAAGGTTTTGAAGCGCAATGCCTACGGATTACAAGATTTTAAGCGTTTCCGCAACAGAATTCTCTTTATGTTCTCTCATCAAGGGCGCGTCGGCGCATAGGAAAAGCGCCACTTCGCTACGCTTCGTGACGCTTTTCCTATGCAATTTTTTAGTTCTTTATCTTTTCGTCAGATTTTTTCTACCCCAACTATTGACAAAGAGCCTTTTT
>JAGBYG010000076.1 GCA_017628875.1 Clostridia bacterium | reverse complement strand
GTCATTTCAAAATGGAGGTGGGGCTCGTCCGCAATTTCAACCATTGCCGTTGAGCCAATGGTTGCGATCTGCTGGCCTGCCGTTACTGTTGCACCCTCAATGATGCCTGTGGGAAGCTCAACTGACACGTTTTTATAAATGGAAACTGCATCGCCATTGTGTTTAACTGCAATGCACTGACCCATTCTCACGTCTTCCCAAATTTGAATTACCGTACCATCTGCAACTGCATACACAGGTGTTTCCTCGTTTGCAAGAATATCAATGCCAAGATGAACGCGATAATCGTTCATTGTGGGAGAGAATACTTGAAGCTCGGAATCGTGAACGCCCGAGAGTTTACCTAAAACGGGAAGCACGAAAGAGGGAAGCTTTGATCCAACGTCACTTGTGGGGTCGTCGTTAAGTGTTGGTTTTTTTGTTGTTGTGGGTGTCGTAGGTGCAGGATTGGGAGTTGTAACATCGGGGAGAACCTGTTTGTTTCGATTTGTAACAACAACTGCGGCAACGATGAGGATCATTGCCAAGAGAATGGAGATTGCCGTTACGTAAACGGCGCGGTTTTCTTTAAAGTTTTGCATAATTTTTTCTTTATCAAACATGATTTTTAAATCCTTTCTGAGCGTAAATTTGCTTTGATAGTAGTATTTTTGCCTTGAATTTTTGTTTTATACAAATTTTTGATAAAAAACAAAAATATCTGTAATTTGTTTGACAAAGCGTGCTTTTTTTGATATAATCAAATCAATATATTGAAAGGTAATTTATTATGGAAAGAATATTGCAAACTAAAGGGAAGCTCCTTGGAATAGATTTTGGTGATAAGAGAACGGGACTTGCGGTTTCTGACCCTTCAAGAATTTTGGCATCGGGAATTGGATACATCTCACCCGGTGGCATTGTGAAGGTTGCTGATGCAATAGCACAAGTGTGCCAAGAGCAAAGAATAGTGGGTATAGTTTTAGGCTTGCCTGTAAATATGGACGGCTCGCAGGGCTTCCGCGCGGATAGAATTAAAGAACTGGCTTCACTTCTAAATGAAAGAATGCCCGAAATCCCCGTTGCGTTCTTTGATGAAAGACTTTCAACAATGGCGGCGACTCGCTTCCTTAATGAAACCAATACGCGAGGTGCAAAACGAAAGGGCGTTGTTGATACACTTTCTGCGCAAATTATTCTTCAAAACGCGCTCGATAAGTTGAAGTATATGCAAGGAAATTGACAAACTGGGATTTATACAGAGAGCGGTGACTGTTGCCATCGTGCATTAGACATTGTTTTAACATGTTTTGGTCTCTAAATAAATCTTGACAAAAATTATTAAAAGTGATACACTATATCCAACACAAAAAAGGCGGTGTTTTTTATGAAAAACGTACTCATAACGGGTGGCTCGCGTGGAATAGGTCGCGCGTGTGTGGAGAAATTCACACGAGAGGGCTATACAGTTTCCTTCATATATAATAATAGTGCTACTGCGGCGATTGAACTTTCCAATTTGACGGGCGCGCACGCTATCAAAGCAGATGTATCAAATCCCGATCAAGTTCAAGGGGCAATTGTCGACGCGTTGACAACTATGGGCAGCATCGATATTCTTATTAATAATGCAGGAATTTCTCTTATAAAGCTGTTTACTGATACTACTGACGAGGACTATTATAATATAATGAATACAAACTTTGGCGGCACGTTTTTTGTTACCCGTGAAGTTTCAAAAAATATGATTTCCAATCATTATGGTAGAATTGTCAATATCGGTTCAATGTGGGGGAAGGTTGGAGCGTCCTGTGAGGTGGCTTATTCTGCATCCAAGTCTGCGATTGAAGGTTTCACAAAAGCGCTCGCCAAAGAACTCGGCCCGAGTGGAATTTGTGTTAATTGTATCGAACCCGGAGTTATCAACACCGAAATGAATTCCGAGCTTGACGAAACAACTCTTGCTGAACTTAAAAACGAAACGCCCGTCGGTAAAATAGGAGACGCGAACGAGCTTGCTGAATTTATCTATTCAATAGCTACAGAAAAAAGTGGATTTTTAACAGGACAAATCATCGGGTTTGACGGCGGATTTGCCATTTAAAACTTTTTTAAAAATTTTTCAAACTTTTTTCAAAAAAGGTATTGACAAAAGGAAAGGAATGTGGTAATATAAGCAGGTCGCGATTGCGGGGGTACCCGATGGGTGCGAAAAAAGTTTTGAAAAGTTGAAAAAAGTACTTGACAAAATGGTAGCGATTG
>JAGBYG010000075.1 GCA_017628875.1 Clostridia bacterium | reverse complement strand
TGCTATCAAGGATATTAGAGATAACGCAAACCCTTATACTATAAGGGCTGACAAGGTTTTTGTTATGGGATTTTCGGCAGGTGGACACTTGGCTCTTTCAAGTGGTACTTTATTACCCAAAGAAGCGCGCCCCGACGGCATGGTTTTGTGCTATCCCGTGGTTACGGCAAGCTGTCCCACACATATGGGTTCGCTCTTTAATTTCTGTGGTACAGAAGAACCAACTGACGAGCAAAAACACTTGTTTTCACTTGATTTGCATGTGGATTCTGATACTCCACCTGCGTTTATCTGGCACACCGAAAACGACGATTCAGTTCCCGTTCAAAACTCAAAAAATTTAGCGGCAGCGATGAAGAAAAATGGGGTTAAGCATGAGCTTGTTTTGTTCCCGGACGGTCATCACGGACTCTCACTTGCGACGAGTGAAACCTGCAAAGAATTAACCGAAGATAATCCACATCCTTGCTCTGTTTGGGTCGATTTGGCGGATAAATGGATTAAGAAACTGTGAATAAACAATGGACTTTTATAAATAAATTGTGAACAAAGAAAAACGGCGAAAACTTCGCCGTTTTTTGTATTAGGATTAAAGATTGATTATCTCGTCAAACTTGCCGTAGGCGGTTTGGTTATTACCGTTACCAACGGAGCATTCTGCCTTTGAGTTTTTGAACGCTTCAAACACGGGGATGAAGGATTTAATATCTTCTCTACTGAAGGAAAGGACGTCTGCCATATGCTTGGCTCTTTCTTCATAGGTATATCCTGCGAGATAGCTAATTTCATTCTCTATTCCCTCTTGCTCTACGGATTTAGGATTTACGAAATCTGCAAGTGTACTGATAATACAACCAAGGATTTCTCCGTCGGTGAATTCGTTGGTTGCAAGGTAATTTGCGATATTATCGTAAATTTCGTATGTTTCCTGAACCTTGGGGTCACGGTATGAATATACGTTCATAGCGCCACGTCTTGCAAAACGAAGTCCTGTGCCATAAGCACCTCCAACCTCACGAATATTATGCCACAAATATCCAAGAGAAAGAAGATTTGAAAGAGCGATATGCTTACCGCTATAAGGAAGAATGTCGTTTATGTCGAGTGAACGAACGTTAAAGCTGATACCCGCAGGTATAGCATATGCTGCCTTCTTTGTATCGGGATTTGTCAAGGTAGCTCCTTCGAGCTTTGCACCTTCACCAAGTGTGAGTGTATAGCTAAGGAGATCTTTATTACCTGTAAGACCTGTATAACAAAGGTTTTCTGCTCCGAACACTTTTGCAAGGAGTGATTTTGCGTTTTCGCAGAAAGTTGCAGGTGCTTCTGCATATTCCTGAATTTTCTTAAACAAGGGATAACCGCCCGTAAGTGTACTATAATATCCGCTTGCAGATATAAGGGATTCGGAAGTGTTGAGAGCAAGTCCCACACCGTTGCCCATAAACTGCATTCTTGTATTATTAAGCTCGCGTGCAAGAATCGTTTTTGCGGTTTCTTCATCATAAACAGTTTTAATGAGGAGTTCACTAATAATTTCAAGTGCTTTTTCTGCGTTCTTTTCAAGGCAAGCAACACCAACAACAAGGTAAGGATCTGCCTTCTGCATTTCAGGTGAAATTGTTGTTACTGCAAAATTCCATTTGCCTGCATATCTATTAAGGCGATTTAAAAGTTCTGTAGGTGCACTGTTTTCGGTTGCAAAGTCACCGAATGAGCGCGAAAGAAGCTCAACTGTCATAATCTCATCTGCATTAAGTCCTGCAAGCGAGAAATAGAAGCGATAATATGCCACACCGTTTGTTTCTGCGGGTGTATAAAGGACTTTGTCGTCAACGTGGAACTCTTTTTTAGGAAGCTCCTTTGTGAGCTTATCAAGAGAAAGAGTTGGCATTTTTGCAACCACCTCGGGAGTGTCACGATCCATAGCGAGCTTTGTGCCGTCTATAAATCTTTGATGCGCTTCATCCTTAACTTCATTTGAAAGATGTGCTGTATATTGCTCAACATTTGCAAGATGAGCTACGTTTGATTCTCTTTGTATTGGAACAAGCACGGAAGTAGCTGTAATATCATTTTCAAAGAAAATTTCACGAAGAAGATTCTCAAAATATCCATTATCAAGCTCGCGTTCAAACTTTTCAAATGTTTCGTCAATTTCAAAATACGTATTAAGAGGCAAGCCGTAAAATACGTTATTTACAATATTAATAAAGTCATAAATACAAAGACCCTTTACAGCATTTCTCTGCTCTTTCATTCGGAAGCTCGTTGCAGAAATCTGCGCAAGCATAATTTCTTTATCAATACCGTTATCAATGATGCCTTGTATAGTATCGTCAATTATCTTCTTGATCGCATCGCGATGTTCTTTTTCGGTGTTATATGCCGCAAAGCCCCAGGACGTTTGAATGTCATCGGTAGCAGTATAAATATCTGCATCCTGCATAAGACCGCTTGTTACAAGAGCTTTTTTAAGAGGAGATGAGCTGTTATCCATAAGGTAAAGAGAAAGAAGGTCTGCTGCCATCTGTCTTTCAGCATCATTATACATACCTACGCTATAGCCGTAAATAATATTGGTCTTACCTTTTGTATCCTCTGATGGAGAAATTGGATATTCGTGCTCACAAACTCTGTGATTAGCTCCTTGAACCGTATGCTTAATCTCGCTTCTTTCTTGAGATGCACCTGCAAGCCACTCATCAATAATATCTGTATATCTATCAAGATCCATATTTCCGCGAAGGAAAAGCACGCAGTTTGCAGTGCTATAATATTTTCTATATGCTGCGAGATAGTTTTCGTAAGTGAGCGAAGGGATTACGGAGGGTTCACCACCGCTATTGTGTCTTTGATATGTATCGGGGTAAAGATCTGCCTTCATTGCCGCGTAAAGCTGACGCTGAATTGAGGCGCCAGCGCCTTGCATTTCGTTATAAACTACGCCCTTAATGTCATATCCATTCTCTGCCTTTTCAATGTGCCAACCTTCACGAAGAAATGTTCCTTCTGCGAGAATAGGATTGAAAACCGCGTCAAGATAAACCTTCATAAGATTTTCAAAATCGTCGGGGTTACAAGAAGCGCACGGATACATTGTTTTGCCCTGGAAGGTCATAGCATTGAGGAACGTATTCATAGAGTTCTTGAGCATAAAAAGAAAAGGTGAGTTCATTGGGTAATTTTTTGAACCGTCAAGAACTGAGTGCTCAAGAATATGGAATACGCCCGTGGAGTCATCGGGAATTGTCTTAAAAGCCGCACAGAAGGATTTTTCCTCTGTACCGGAGTCAATGTAGATAAGCTTTGCACCGCTGATATGATCGTATTCGTAAACGTCATATCCGCAAGAGTCAAATCTTACCTTGCTTGTAAAAGTAAAGTTTTTCATAGTTTTCTCCTTTTTTATGTTAGTAAATTATTTACCGAGCATTATTTTGATTATTTCTTTATCGGTTGTGCTCATACCGTCACGAGCGAGCAATCCGACATTTCTAATAGTGTTTTCGACACCTTTTGTCACAATTCCGTCTCCGCCGTAAAATTGCTTTTTGGCACTTGCCATTTCGCATCCGACAAGCCCTGCTTCAACTGCCATAGCAATTTTTGCAGCACAGGATGCCTTTGCTCCGTCACAAATTGTTCCCGAAAGAATTGCAACGGCATTAACGATTGTGTGAGCTATTGTGTGATAGCTTCCACCACGAAGGTAGCAAATGCCTGCACCCGCGCCAACACCTGCACTTATTGCACCGCAGTAAGCGGAAAGAGTTCCAATTCCTGTTTTTTGGTGAATTGTTACAAGGTCAGAAACAAGAACTGCGCGAAGCATTTTTTCTTCGTCGATTTCGTTTTCTTTAGCATAAACAACTACGGGGACGGATGCAGTTATGCCTTGATTTCCGCTGCCTGAAATAATACAAACGGGCAACTCACAACCACTCATTCGAGCATCGCTTCCCGCCGCAGCAAATGCCTTGATCTTGTCTTTAATAGATGCCTCTCCGTTTTGATAAAGTATTTTGCCTATCGTAGCACCGTAATCGTTTATAAGACCTTCTTGAGCGATTGCCATGTTCATATTAATTTGCTTTTCAATATGTGGTTTAATTCGAGTTAAGTCAACCGTTTCTGCGAATTCTACTATATCCTTAACGTTTAGAGAGGATCGATCTGCATTTTTTAAGCTTTTGCCGATTTCATTTTCTTCGTTTCGATATTTATTGGTTAAATCAATATCGTTAAGAGTAACCAAGATAACGTTAGTATGATAATCTGATATTCTTACAGTTGCTTTATCGTTATCTGCCTCTGCAGTTATAAGTAAATCGAAATTACAAGGGCTTTCAAGCTCATTGAGAATTATACTTGCGCTATTCTTATACTCAGCTATTTTATCAACCTCAAAGTCGCTCAAAACAGACAAAAGCTCAAGCTTTAAATCATATCTATTTGAGATGATACCGGCAGCAACTGCGCTTTCAATTCCGTGCATACCACCCGTTGATGGGACAATTACACTTTTTACGTTTTTTATGATGTTACCGCTAAGATATACTACTATCTTTTGTGGTACTTTGCCAAGTGCGTCCCTGACAATTGAAGCGGCATAAGCTATAGCAATCGGCTCGGTACAACCCATAGCTACTTGTAATTCTTCTATTAAAATATCTTCGTAAGTTCTGATGATCTCATTTGAAAGCATTGTGCTACTTCCTTTCAAAAATAATTACAATAATTTTAGCATAAACGCATCATTTAGTCAACCGATTATTTATTTTTTTACATATTTTTTATTAAAACACAAAAATATCTGCAAAACCTATTGAAATTACACAAATTATGTGTTATAATCTAAGCTGAATTTTTATGAAAGGAGTTTACTACCGTGGACCCATTACCCCGAAGTTGCCCTGTAACTCGGTTTTTTAACGACAAGCATTCCATTAATTTAAATTTGTTCAGATGCTTTTGCTCGTTTTTCGGCAAGAGAATTCACTCTCCCATGATTTCCTGAGAGATAGTTGATTTTTTATTGATTTTTTTACTGAACAAAATTTATTTTATTTGGAGGATTTATGTCTACTATATTTAGACAATTATTATTACAATTTTTACTTATCGCACTTAATGCTTTTTTTGCCGCTACGGAAATTGCGGTCATCTCACTTAACAACCAAAAAATGAAAGCCCTTGCAGATGATGGTGACAAAAAAGCAACAAAAATACTTAAAATTCTTGATGATCCCACCAAGTTTTTATCAACTATTCAGGTTGGTATAACCCTTGCGGGATTCTTGGGATCGGCTTTTGCTGCAGATAGCTTTGGTGATATGCTGGCCATTATGCTTCAGCAACGCTTTGAGCTTACGGGCGCAAAGGCAGACGCAATTCAAACGATATCCGTTATTTTGGTAACTCTTATTCTTTCTTATTTCACTTTGGTTCTCGGAGAGCTTGTTCCTAAGAGAATTGCTATGAAGCACAAGGAGAAGGTTGCAAAATCTTTCTGTGGTGTCGTTTCGGTTCTTACTACAATTCTTAAGCCCGTTATTTGGTTTCTTACAATTTCTACAAACGGCATACTCAGATTGTTTGGAATAGATCCTAACGAAAAGGATGAGACCGTTTCTGAAGAAGATATCGTTACAATGCTTGACGCGGGCGCAGACGAGGGCGGTCTTGACGAAGATGACGTTGAGTACATCAAAAACGTATTTAAACTCGATAATCTTACTGCGGCAGACGTTATGACCCAACGTTCATCAATAGTTGCTATTCCCGATGATATTACTGAAAAAGCACTTATTAAGATAATCAAGGAAGAAGGATATTCTCGTATTCCCGTTTACACAGAAAGTCTTGATAAAATCATTGGTGTTCTTTATGCACGCGAATATTTGCTTAATCATACCAACCCCAAATATAAGCTTGAAAATGCTATGTTCCCTCCCAAATATGTTCCTGAAACTATGCATCTTGATGCGCTTTTAAAGGAAATGCAGGATACACACAATCACATCGCAATCGTTGTTAACGAATACGGTGTTACTTCAGGTGTTGTTAGTATGGAGGATATTATTGAAGAGCTTGTTGGTGAAATTTGGGACGAGCTTGATGAGGCTATTGAACCCATTAAATCAATCGGTGAGGATAAATATAGAGTTCTATCTACAGTTTCTCTTGATGAGTTCTTTACCTTCTTTGAAATTGACAGCGACGAGGAAAGTGATTCAACTACAGTAAACGGTTGGGTTAACGAGCGCGCTGAATCAATTCCTGATGTTGGATTTACATTTGATTACAACAAGCTTTCTATAGTTGTAACTAAAGCTGACGACATAATGTCTCACGAAATTGAAGTTTATGTAAAACCAGAAGAAATTACTTCTGAAGAAGAAGATTCAAATGAGTAAAAATGCACAAACGCAACAGAAGTCAATTCTGTTGCGTTTTTGTACTAAAAGTACATAAAAATATGAATATTTTTGATTTTTGTTCGTGTTTGATTTGGTTGATATGCCTTTTAGAAGTCTTTTTGGAGTAAGATTTTTGGCAAATTGACGAAAAGTAAATTTTTCTTATAAATTAATAAAAAAAAGGGTTGTTTTTTGCAGAAGTTTGTGCTATTATGTATATAGGGTAATTTTATGATTTATAACTATGTCAATTTTTATTTACATACCCTTCTAATATATTAATAAGGAAGGTTTTCATAAGATGATTTACGATTTGCAAAAGGCAAGCTTGATGAAACGTATCTCGGCTTTTCTTTTAGATTTCATACTTACGGTTATGCTTTTTACCGGATGTATGTTACTTGTTGCTAATATCACTAATTACGATGCTAATTTAACTGCACTTGAGGATAGATTGATTTCAATACAAGAAAAGTATGGTATTGAGGAACTTGAAAAACAATACGAAATAAAATTTACTGATTATCAGTATATGTTTGATGAAGAAATCGCAGCAATTCCCCAAGAGGTTCGTGTTGTTTTTGATGCTTGTAACGAAGAAATGAATACTGATGCCGAATCTATTAAGCTTTATGAGACAATAATGACTTTGTCAATTCTTATTGTTTCAATCAGTATGCTAATATCTTTCATTGTGCTCGAATTTGTCATTCCGCTTATTTTGGGGAATGGTCAAACACTTGGTAAAAAGATGTTCTCTATTGCCGTTATGCGAGTTGATTGCGTTAAGATAACACCACAGGTTCTGTTTATTCGTTCTATACTCGGTAAATATACAATAAGCACTATGGTGCCCCTTATTATGCTTTTAACTCTTTTGTTTGGCTCAACTCCCTTGATGCCTTTAATCGTAATAGTGGCAATATTCCTCATACAGATTATTTTGCTTATTGTTACAAAAACAAACTCTTTAATTCATGACTCACTTGCATCCACCGTGGTTGTTGATCTTCAAAGTCAAATGATATTTGACACAGTTGAAGCGAAGAATGAATATGTGCTTCGCTTACATAAAGAATCAGTTGATAAAGCAGATTATTAATTTGCTTTTAAATATTTATCAAAAATTTTTTATATAAGAAATGGAGATTATATGAAAGTTGTATTAAAAAACCTTACAAAAGCCTTCCCCAGCCGCGATAAGAAAAAGGGTGGTGAAGATGTTGTAGCGGTAAATAACTTTAATATCGAAATTCCTGACGGTAAGCTTGTTGGCTTGCTCGGTCCTTCAGGATGCGGTAAAAGTACTACCCTCTACATGATTAGCGGTTTGCAAAAACCCACCTCAGGTCAGCTTTTCTTCGGTGACGAGGACGTTACTGAGCTTCCCACAGAAAGCCGTGGTGTTGGCTTGGTATTCCAGAACTATGCTCTTTACCCTCATATGACAGTAAAGCAGAACATTTTGTTCCCTCTTCAAAATCTTAAGGGTGCTGATAAGCTCTCTAAGGACGTTATGCTTGAAAAGGCATACGAAGCAGCAAGACTTGTACAGATTGATGAGCTTATGGACAGAAAACCCAGCGAGCTTTCCGGTGGACAGCAGCAGCGTGTTGCCATTGCAAGGGCTCTTGTGAAAATGCCTCGTGTCCTTCTGCTGGACGAGCCCCTTTCCAACTTAGATGCCCGTCTGCGTCTACAGACCCGTGAGGAAATCCGCAGAATCCAAAGTGAGACTAAGATTACTACCATATTCGTAACTCAGGACCAGGAGGAGGCTATGAGTATCTCTGACCTGATTATTG
>JAGBYG010000074.1 GCA_017628875.1 Clostridia bacterium | reverse complement strand
TTCAACTGCTCCACCAGTTGTGGGAGTTGTTGTTGTGGGTTTGGTGGTTGTACTTGGTTTTGTTGTACTATCACCGCTTGTTGTAGTGCCTACGTTGTGATTATGATCTGTTTCCTGGAAGCACGCAGTCAATGTACCAACTAGCATTATGAAACAAATCATAAGTGCAAGCACTCTTGTGAAAATAGAGTTGTTAGTCATAATAAATTTCCTTTCTAATTTTTATGTGAACTTCAATTTTCGGTAACGAAAAAATATAAAAATTTTATATCCTTTCGTTACCGCCACATCACTGGAATATGGAATAAATTTTAGACAATTTTCACTATATATAGTGAAAATTTACCATTCTTGTTAAGTATATCACAATATATGCTATAAATCAAGATTATTTTTAAAAAATAATTTACGAAATTTGAATAATTTTCATAATTATTCTGCTACCTTATAAATTATCCAAATAAAAAATCAACGGCAGTCCGATAGACTGCCGTTTTTATATTTAAATCAAAATTTAAGTGTTATTAATGAGCAAAATTGCTCATTAAACATTTGTTTTATCACTTTCTTTAAAGATAAATCTATTGGCAAAGAAGAATACTATCATTGAAACTCCGCCAGTCAAAAAAGTCGTACCAAGATTGTAGATAAGCGGCGGAACAAAATTACTTGCAACACCAATCCAAATATTACTAAGTGCATTTACCACACAGGTAATAAAAGCAAACGTGACAAAATATAACACCGCTTGTAACCCTATTTTACCATTACTGCGGAATACAAATTTTCTCTGCATAAAGAAATTAATTATTTCACAAATCCAAAGAGAAATGATAAATGCCATAAAATACGCCACACCGCCCTGCTCTTTGCTTGCGCCAATTATGTACCAGGGAAATTCATATCCCAAAAGTTTCAAGGTTATATTTGGAAAGCCGATTGCTTCACTTCCCATAAAACCAAAAACGGGTTGCAAAATTGAAACCATTAAACCTCTGACAATAGTTATAAGAGTGCTGACAAGAAGGAAAAGGCCTCCTTCTCTAACCCACTTTGAAAGCTTGGGATGTTTATTTACAAATCCAACCCATAATTTCTTAATTTTTTGCATATAGCTCCTCCAAGTAACTTATATACATTATACTACCATACTATGCAATTTGACTAATACTCAAGAGTCTCATATTCAGCAAGTGCTTCAGTTACAAATTTTGGCAGAAGCTTGCCAAAGGTCAAGCTCTTTTTGTCATTATTTCCCTGCACGCGCGTCAAAATTATGCTTTTCAGCTCGTCAAGGGGCTCGTTTTTCTTTGGTGCAACGTTTTCAAGCTCAACAACTACGGGCTCTTTGCCAACTTTAACAAGCATGTCATCTGCTATAATATCGCGGAATTTAATGCACATTTCCCTCTCGAGAGGCAAAATGCCTTCAGTTTCAGGGGGAGTGATTGTAAGCGTCAACTTGTCATTTTCTTCAACGAGTGAAAATTCCGTCAGGGCAAATTCACCGTTTTGGTAAGCTGTCGTTTCGCCATCGTCCTCATACAAGCTATACTGACCGTTTCCGCGCCAAATATTGATTTCAAGGGGTTGATTAAGCGAGAGATCGTTGCTTCTGTCATTTTTATACATCGGCACGATAGCACCCGCGGGCGCAAGAACGGGGATGGAGTCAAGGTCGCGATACATCTTCACCCATCTGCCACCATTGTATATTCTGCCGTTGAAAATATCCGTCCATCTGCCCTTTGGAAGCCAAACGTCAACAGACGCAAGATTTAATTTTTTGTCGGAGGGCTGTGTGATAGGACAAACTATGAGTGAGCCGCCAAAAATGAACTGATTTTTTGCTTTATATGCATCGTCGCAATCGTAACGATAGTACATCGGCATACAAATCGGCTCGCCGTATTTGTGCGTGCGGTAATTTGCAGTATATAAATAAGGTATAAGTTTATGTCGAAGTCGCAAAAATCTTTCGGAAATCTCGTTTACCGCCCAACTGCGTTTCCACGGCTCCTTGCCCATAAATTCGGAATTTGACGAGTGAAGTCTGTTTATCGGGCTGAAAACACCGAGCTGAAGCCAACGGAGATAAAGCTCATCATCCTGAACACCGTGCATATGACCGCCAATATCGTGACTCCACCAGGTGTAGCCCGCATTTGCGGCACAATTTGTGAAATAGGGCTGAAAATCAAGACTTTCCCAAGTACAATGCGTATCACCCGAAAATCCGAGCGGATAACGGTGGCTTCCAAGTCCTGCATAGCGCGACAAAATCATCGGACGTTTTCCGTCCTTTGCGGAGTCGAGATAGTGATAATGATTGAGCGCCCAAAGGGGATCGAGCCCATCAATTTTGGTCTTTGTTCCCTGCTGCCAATCTATCCACCAAAAGTCAACTCCCTCTCTCTCAAGCGGATGATGAAGCGCTTCAAAATATGCCTTCACAAAATCCTTATCGGTTATGTCAAAGGGGATAAGCTCCTTCTTTTCGGGGTCCTTTCCAAGACGGGCGCACATATCCTCATATGCGTCCTCAAAAAATCTTACGCCTTGGGATGGGTGAATGTTGAGTGTCACCTTAAAGCCCTTATCGTGAAGCCACGAAAGAAGCTCCACGTGGTTCGGGAAAAGCTCGGTGTTCCAAGAATAGCCCGTCCAACCGTGTGCTATGGCATTAAACACCGCCTCTGACACGGATTTGGGGTCACATTCGCCTGCCTGCTTACCAAAGCGCTTGATTACGTCAACCCAATGCCAGTCCATATCAATGGTGGCAACGCTTATCGGCAATTCCTTGTCAATAAATTTTTGCATAAGCGCGCGATATTCCTCTTGCGTATATGCTCTGTATCTGCTCCACCAGTTGCCAAGCGCGTACTTTGGAATAAGCGGAACTTCGCCCGTGAGCTTAAAGAAATCGCGGAGCTGTGCAAGATAATCGTGACCGTATGCAAACCAATATCTATCGTTACATTTTTGGCGAGGAGTCGGTGTGCCGTCCTCACCTATAACGAGCGACTTGCTGTCGTTAAGAATTGACGTTCCGCCACGGGAGGTAATTCCGTCCTCGAGCTTTGTTGCACCGTTAACGGTATCAAGCGTTCTTGCAGTGCCCGGGAGAACGTTTTTACCAAATTCCCTCACACATTCTCCCGATTTGAGATGCGCATAGGTCACCTCCCCACTGCTCAAAGAAACGCTGAATAAAACGTCCTCAGTTTGAACGTTTATGCGATTTTTGTCCTCAATAATTGTGTATTTTGGCTTATCAAAATCTCTGTTTTGAACGGTTTGCGTGGGCAAATCCGTAAAACTGCCTTTTTCAGTTCTCAAAAGTCGAGATGTAAGAAGCGAAATTCTTAATTTTTTCTTTTCATAAATAATCATAATACTCTCCTTTTTCCTTTTGGAGTAAATTATTCACCCGTGTAGCCCCAAACGGTTGGGCAATTTGAATAGTTCCAATCAGAATTCCATCCACTTGGCTTTGATGTTGCCTCGCAGTAGATTGTAAGCGATGAGCAATAAAAGAATGCAGAACCACCAATACTCGTCACGGAGTCGGGGATAACTATGCTTGTTAGCGATGAGCAACCATAGAACGCATAATAACCAATACTCGTTACGGAGTCGGGGATAACTATGCTTGCAAGCGCTAAGCAACCATCAAATGTGGCATCACCAATACTCGTCACGGAGTCGGGGATAACTATGCTTGTAAGCGATCTGCAACAAAAGAATGCAGAACTACCAATACTCGTTACGGAGTCGGGGATTTCTATGCTTGTAAGAGATGAGCAACAAAAGAATGCATAATCACCAATACTCGTTACGGAGTTGGGGATAACAAAAGTTGTATCCTCTTTACCTATTGCATATTGAATAAGTGTTTTTACATCCTTATCATAAAGATTTCCGTCTATTGATTTATAATACGCATTGGTTTCATCAACTTCTATGCTTGTAAGCGATGAGCAATCCAAGAATGCACAATTCCCAATACTCGTCACGGAGTCAGGGATAACTATGCTTGTAAGCGATCTGCAATAATAGAATGCCCCACCACCAATACTCGTCACGGAATCGGGGATTGTTATGCTTGTGAGCGAAGTGCAATTATAGAATGCATAACTACCAATACTCGTCACGGAGTCAGGGATTGCTATGCTTGTAAGCGATGAGCAATCTTCGAATGCATCATTAAGAATAAATCTCGTTGCACCATTTATTTCACAATTTGTAATGCTTGTATTATTAGCTTTAATTAATGCCACGTATGGATTGTTTTCATTCCCAAGATAACACGCATTATCATATTCATTAAATTGAAGCGATGAGCAACCCAAAAATGCATCATCACCAATACTCGTCACAGAGTCTGGAATAACAAAAGTTGTATCCTCTTTACCTATTGCATATTGAATAAGTGTTTTGGCATCCTTATCATAAAGATTTCCGTCTATTGATTTATAATATGCATTGTTTTCATCAACTTCTATACTTGTAAGCGATGGGCAACCATAGAATGCCCAATTACCAATACTCGTCACGGAGTCGGGGATTTCTATGCTTGTAAGAGATGAGCAATCTTCGAATGCATAATCACCAATACTTGTCACGGAGTCGGGGATAACTATGCTTGTAAGCGATGAGCAATC
>JAGBYG010000073.1 GCA_017628875.1 Clostridia bacterium | reverse complement strand
TGACGGCGTGCGACGTTCTTGCGGGTGTTTTTCTTATATGGGCGGGAACGCAAGAGCCGTCAATGGATGCGGAAAACTCATTTTTTGACAGTGAGTATCTTGCTACATGTCTGCTTTCCGATATGCCCGTTCCAAATTTTGAAAATTCAAGGCGAACGGAAACGAAATTGTATCTTAATATGACCGCCGAGGAGTTTGATGCCTACGCAAAGCAGGTGTTTGACTATCTTCTTGCAAAGGAAGATGCATATTTTAAGGGTTATGAGGTTGATAGCGGCTTTGCGGGCGGAATTTTCTTCGCACCCGAAGACAGATATGCGCCTCTTTTGGAAGATTATAATCTCGAAAAAGATGCACACCGCTTCATTTTCTCAACCACCGAACTCTTAAACGAGGGCGACGAATACAACATTCATTATTGGAACTATGTTGTCATTCGAATAACTCGTGCGGATGGAACGCTCGAAAAAGAAGATTTCACTTACAACACAACAATTCAGATTACAAACAAAGAAAACAACCTACGCTCAAGCGTGTATTATGAGGATTATTCAACAGATTAAAGGTTACCAAAAGGAGAATTAACTATGAAAAGAGCAATTGTTCTTATACTTATTTCGGTTTTATGTCTTGCGGCATTCTCGTCTTGCGGATACAAAGCGGTTTATGACGAGGTTTATTCAAAGGGAATGGAAGCGAATGCAATGGCAATGGTATTTACTAATGCGATTGCCGAAAAGAATTATGAAAAAGCTATGGCTAATGTTCATCCTGATTCAGATATCAGCGTTGAAACGCTTGAAACTATTATCAATTCAATTTCCAAAGAACACGGAATCACATTTCCTCAAAAGGTAAAGGTTAATGCGTTTTCTTTCAAGTTTATCGCGGATACGGAAAATCTTGAATTTGATCAAAACAATGCCACACTTGAGACGTTTACAATAAAATTAAAATTCGTCATAGACGGAGTTAAATTAAAAATGGAAGCTGTTTTCTTGCAAAATAGCAATGGATTCGGAATCTACACTTATAGCTTGACATAAAACAACCGTTATTTGAGGTAAATAATGAACAACAAAGGAAAATTTATCGTATTCGAGGGCATTGACGGGTCGGGAAAGACGACACAGATAAACAAGCTCTGCGAATATTTGGAATCAAAGGGAAGAAAGGTTTACGTTACGAGCGAGCCGACGATTTCTCTTACGGGCGGAATGCTTCGCGATGCCCTCTCGGGCGTGAGCAAGAGAACGTCCTGCGAGATGGCTGCGATGTTCGTGCTTGACCGCATCTTCCACAATGTTAATCAAAAATGGGGCATCGAAAAGATGCTCGCGGACGGTTATGACGTCCTTTGCGACAGATATTATTATTCGTCGCTTGCTTATCAGGGCAGCGAAACGGATTTTGAGTGGGTTAAGAATATGAACCTCAACTGCCCCGAAATCAGAACGCCCGATGCGTGCGTGTTTTTGGATCTCACGCCCGAGGAGTCCCTTGAGAGAATTTCAAAGGGAAGAGCAACAACCGAAATTTATGAAACAAAAGAAAAGCTCACCGCTGTTAGAAACAAATTTTTGAGCGTTTTTGACGAGCTCAAGGGCAGAGAAGGGGAGAATATCCTCATCATCTCCGCTTTTGGCGACGTTGAAACCGTGGCAAAGAGAATTTCAGACGCGGTTGAGGAGATAATTGGTTAGTTAGAAAGTTAAGATTTAGGGGGATTTTGAAAAATCCTCCTATAACCCCAAAACTTTTATGGCGCTTTCGCCAGAGATTCCGCGCAAATCGTGTCGCTTTATGAATTAAAGCGACACATAACGATTTTCTCGGTGTTTACAGGCACCTCGAAAATCTATGATTTGCTACTGCAAAGCACGGGTCTTTTGCTATCAAAAGTCGAGCGTACAGACAAAGTGAATTTTAGAAAAGCAATCCAAAATGGATTGGTTTTCGTAGTTCAGTAGATGAAATCCTTGTCGCAAATTCATTTTCGTAAAAGGATTTTAGCAAGTGAACCGATAATTTGTTTTTGAACAAATTATCGAAAATTTACGTCGAGTCTGCACAAGCCAAGCGATTAAAAGTTTTGCGGAGCTTTTTCAAAAGCGACTATTCTTTTTCTCAACTAACTTCAACTCGGGTCGTCGGAGATGTCGACCCCTACGAAAAACAAAAAATTAACAAAAAATCCATTAAAAATCGAGTATATTTTTACTCAAATCTATTTACATTAGCGCAATTTTGTGTTAAAATGAACTTTGGTGTTAAAATAATAACAATATAATCACTTATTTTTAATTTTTTAGGAGGATTTGAAACATGGCAATTCAAAGAAGAAAAATTTCCATGGACGGTAATACTTCTGCCGCTCACGTATCTTACGCGTTCACAGAAGTAGCCGCTATCTACCCCATCACACCCTCATCCCCTATGGCTGAGGTTACTGACACTTGGTCAGCTACTGACAAGAACATTTTTGGCGAGCCCGCTAAAAACATTCTCGGTCAGAACGTTCAGGTAATTGAGATGGAATCCGAAGCAGGTGCAGCAGGTGCTGTTCACGGCTCACTTAACGCAGGTGCTCTTACAACAACCTACACAGCTTCTCAGGGTCTTCTTCTCATGATCCCCAATATGTACAAAATCGCAGGTGAGCTTCTTCCTTGCGTAATTCACGTTTCTGCTCGTGCGGTTGCATCTCACGCGCTCAACATTTTCGGTGACCACTCCGACGTT
>JAGBYG010000007.1 GCA_017628875.1 Clostridia bacterium | reverse complement strand
CAGAGCCTCCTTCCGCAGAGGGAGGTGGGTGCGAAGCACTCGGAGGGAGTTCCTCATTTACTTAAACTAACCTTTCAAACTCCTCGATAAATCACAATTTTCCTACACTACTATAGTCAAGATTTTTTTGAAAAAGTGTAATGTTTTTGTAAAAAAAATCAAAACATTAAAGTTAAAAAGGACTTAACCTTGCGGTTAAGTCCTTTAGTTTTTATTATTCTTCGGTTGTTTCTTCTGTTTCGGGGATTGCGTCAGTTTCTTCTTCAACAGTTTCAACCTCATCGGTTTCGATTGTGTCGATGGGGTCGGTTTCGTCGGTGGGCTCTACCTCGGGGGCTAACTCGTCCTCGGGCTCTTCCTTTGCCACCTTTGTGAAGTTTACGATGTGCTGACCGTCAGAGAGGCGCATTACGATTACACCGCGCGCGCTTCTTGAATACGTGGGCACATCGGAAACACGAATACGAATCATCTGACCCTGGTCGGTAATCATCATAATATCGTTATCGTCGTCAACAACGGAGATGCCTGCCAAAAGTCCTGTCTTTTCACTAAGGTTATGGCAAACGATACCCATACCGCCACGGTTTTTCATTTCACGGAAGTCGCTAAATTCCGTCTTCTTACCAAATCCGTTTTCGGTGATGGTGATGAGCTTCTTAGTTTCATCAACAACGGCTACACCGCAAACGTAGTCGCCTGCGCGAAGCTTAATTCCTCTTACACCACGCGCAACACGTCCCATAGCGCGAACGTTTCTCTCATCAAAACGAACTGCAGAGCCGTTCTTCGTTGCGATGATAAGACCGCTATTGCCCTGTGTTCTCATTACGAACACAAGCTCGTCGCCCTCGTCAAGATTGAGCGCCTTTTTACCGCCCTTTCTCTGATATTCATATTCAGAGAGGAGTGTTTTCTTAACGATACCGTACTTGGTAACCATAATAAGATAGTCAGTTTCATTGAATTCGGGTACGGAGATCATCGCTGTGATCTTTTCGCCGTCCTCAAGCTCGATGATATTAGCCATATAAGTTCCCTTTGCGGTTCTTGATGCCTCGGGAATTTGATATGCCTTTCTCATATGAACCTTACCGATATTGGTAAAGAACATCAAGTAGGAGTGAGAGTGAACGCCAACTACCTTTTCGATGAAGTCCTCTTCCTTAGTGGTCATACCGATGATACCCTTACCGCCTCTATTCTGTGCGGAGTATGTATCTGCGGGCTGACGTTTGATATATCCTGCGTGTGTGAGTGTAATTACGCACTCGTGACGCTCGATAAGGTCCTCAAGGAGAATATCGTCCTCTGCGGGAACGATGTCGGTTCTTCTCTCGTCGGCAAATTTTCTCTTAATTTCAAGCATTTCAGTCTTGATAATATCTCTGACTCTGTGAGGATTTGCAAGAATGTCACGAAGGTCGGCAATAAGAACAGCAAGGCGAGCAAGCTCGTCTTCGATTTTCTGTCTTTCAAGACCTGTAAGACGGCCGAGAGTCATTTCAACTATCGCCTGCGCCTGAATTTCGGAAAGACCGTATCTCTCCATCAATCTCTCCTTGGAGTCGGGGATTGACTTTGATGTCTTCATCAATTCAACAATCTCGTCAATGTTATCGTTTGCAATCTTATAGCCCTCAAGTATATGCTGACGTGCGAGCGCTTTGTCAAGGTCATACTGTGTTCTTCTAACGATTACACTCTCTTGGTGAGCGATATACAAATCAAGAATTGCGGGAAGCGAAAGGGTTTTAGGCTCGTTATTTACAAGCGCAAGCATATTTGCCGCAAACGTTTCCTGAAGCTGTGTATATTTATAAAGCTGATTGAGAATTACCTGCGCGTTTGCGTCGCGACGGTATTCGATAACAATTCTCATACCTGCTCTACCTGATTCGTCACGAATGTCGGTAATACCGTCAATTCTCTTTTCGTTAACAAGGTTACCAATGCTCTCGCAAAGTGTGGACTTATTAACCATATAGGGAATTTCGGTAAAGATAATTCTGCGGTTTTCCTCTTCAATTCTCGCCTTTGCGCGAACAACAATTCGTCCTCTACCCGTCTTAAATGCTTCGATTATACCGTTAACACCGTAAATCGTCGCGCCAGTGGGGAAGTCGGGGCCTTTGATGTATTCCATCAATTCTTCAACGGTACATTCGGGGTTGTCCATTCTATAAATTGTGCCGTCGATTACCTCGCCCAAGTTATGTGTGGGAATATTGGTCGCCATACCAACCGCGATACCAACGGAACCGTTTACAAGCAAGTTGGGGAAACGCGCGGGCAAAACTGTGGGCTCGTCAAGACGGTTATCAAAGTTCCTTGTCATAACTACCACGTTCTTGTCAAGGTCGCGCATAAGTTCATCGGAAATCTTTGAAAGACGCGCTTCGGTATAACGGTAAGCAGCCGCGCCGTCACCGTCAACAGAGCCGAAGTTTCCGTGACCTTCAACCAACGTATATCTATATGAGAAATCCTGCGCCATACGAACCATTGTGCCATAAACCGCTGCGTCACCGTGTGGATGATAACGTCCAAGAACGTTACCAACGGTTGTAGCAGACTTACGGAAAGGCTTATCGCTTGTCAAATGGTCCTCGTACATCGCGTACAAAATTCTTCTTTGACCGGGCTTCATACCGTCGCGCACGTCAGGAAGCGCACGAGCAGCGATAACTGACATTGAATACTCGATAAAGGAGCGTTCAACTTCTTTTTTCATCTCAACGTCGATTATTTTCTGATCGGGAAATTCAATTCTTTCGTTGTCGTGATTTTTAATTTCTGCCATTATTTTGAACTCTCCTTTCCTTAAATGTCAAGATTTTCAGCAAATTTCGCGTTTTGCTCGATAAATTCACGTCTTGGCTCTACCTTATCGCCCATAAGAAGCGAGAACATAGCATCACAAGCCGCTGCGTCCTCGGTTGTAACCTTAAGAAGCGTTCTTGTTTCGGGATTCATAGTTGTTTCCCAAAGTTGCTCGGCATCCATTTCACCAAGACCTTTATAACGGTCTGCTTCAACGTTGTGTCCGCCAAGCATCGCAATATATTTATCTCTTTCAGCATCGCTGAATGCGTAATATTCCTGCTGATTTCTGCCGCCCGTTCTCTTATAAACCTTGTAAAGAGGTGGCTGTGCAAGATAGATATGTCCATCGTCAATAAGCTGACGCATATGACGGAAGAAGAACGTGAGAAGCAAAATTCTGATGTGAGATCCGTCGACGTCGGCATCGGCCATAATGATTATCTTTCCGTAACGGAGCTTTGCAATATCAAATTCCTCACCGATACCGCATCCGAGTGCCTGAATAATGGGAATGAGCGAAAGGTTTGAATAAACCTTATCAACTCTTGTTTTTTCAACGTTCAAAACTTTACCGCGAAGGGGCAAAATTGCTTGGAATTTTGAGTTTCTTCCCTGCGTAGCAGAGCCGCCCGCGGAATCTCCCTCTACAAGATAGAGTTCAGTTACTTCAATTCTTCTCTCCTGACAGTCACGGAGCTTACCGGGAAGTGTTGAACCACCAAGAACGCCTTTACGTCTTGTGAGTTCTCTTGCCTTTCTTGCCGCTTCTCTTGCACGAGATGCTGCAAGTGCCTTATCAAGTATATTTTTAGCTACGCTTGGGTTTTCTTCAAAGTATTCTGAGAGTTTTGCGTTAACGATACCCTCAACTAAAGTTCTTACCTCGCTATTACCGAGCTTCGCCTTTGTCTGTGACTCGAACTGCGCGTCCTCAAGCTTTACGCTGATGATGGCGCAAAGTCCCTCACGCACGTCCTCGCCCGAGAGGTTTTTATCGCTATCCTTGAGTATTCCCGCTTTTCTTGCGTAATCGTTAAGTACCTTTGTGATTGCAGACTTAAAGCCTGTTTCGTGTGTACCGCCCTCGATTGTATGCATATTATTAGCAAAGGACAAAATAAGCTCGTTATAACTATCGTTATACTGCAAAGCGACTTCGGCAACGCTTGTACCCTTCTCGCCACGCATATAGATAACCTCGGGGTGAATAAGCTCGTTATGACGGTTATTATTGAGGTGTGTTACAAAGCTCTTGATACCGCCCTCGTAGACAAACTCGTTTTCAACAAGCTCCTCACCTCTTGCGTCGATAAGAGCAATTCTTACGCCTGCATTAAGGAATGCCTGCTCTCTCATTCTATTTTCAAGTGTTTCGTAAACGAAAACGGTTTCTTCAAAGATTTCAGGGTCGGGCTTAAAAGTTACCTTTACACCGCTTTTCTTATATGAAGCATCGCCAATGCACGCAAAAGCACGCGCCACCTTGCCGCGTTCAAATCTTTCGGTATATACCTTTCCGTCATAAACGTCCTCAAGTTCAAGCCACTCGGAAAGCGCGTTAACAACAGACGCGCCTACACCGTGAAGACCGCCCGCAATCTTATATCCGCCGCCACCGAATTTACCGCCTGCGTGCAAAATTGTATAAACAACCTCGGGCGTGGGAATTCCCTGCTTTGGGTGAATTGCAGAGGGGATACCACGTCCGTTATCCTCAACGGTTACGGAATTGTCGGGGTTGATTGTTACCGTAATTTTATCACAGTGACCCGCAAGGGCTTCGTCAATAGAGTTGTCCACTATCTCGTAAACAAGATGGTGAAGTCCTCCTATCGAAGTTGTACCAATGTACATACCAGGGCGCTTTCTTACCGCCTCGAGTCCTTCAAGTACCTGTATGTTTTCTTCGGTGTAGCTTTCCTCAACCGTAAGGTCGAGATTCTTTTCAAGGTTTTCCATTTCTGTTTCCTTTCGAATTGTTATGTGAATGAATTAAGTTACAAGGTTAAGACTGCTCAAGCCGCTTGGTGATAAAAAGTTAGTTAAGTACCTATTTTCCGCTTTTAAAAAAGCTTGGCAAAACTTTTAATCGTGGGTTTGCAGTGAGTCGACGTAAATTTTCGCCCATTCGCAAACGAATTGGCGGTTTTGAAATCCCAATATCATCCTTACGTGCAAACACGACGGCTGATATTGTGCTTCCAAAACTACGAAAATCTCTCCTCACGGAGTGATTTTCTAAAATTTACTTTGTTTGTGTGTTGCCGTTTTATTAGCGATATGGCTACCATTATATCCGTAGGGGACGGCGTCCTCGACGTCCCGCGTTTATGCGTTTGTAATTTTACTGCACAAAATCGATTTAATTACTATTTGGCTACATATTAGGTAGCAAATCATAGATTTTCGAGGTAATGAGAAAATCGTTATGTGTTGTTTGGTTGTGCCAAACAACACGATTTGCGCGGTTTTAATTTGCCTCAAACCTTTAAAAAGTTTTTGGTTCTTTTTTCAAAAAGAACATAATTATTTACTTCAACTAACTATCTAATATTTCCCTTACCCATTCTGCCAAAGAGGGAGGCGGATGAGAACTGCGAGAAGCAGACCCTTGTTTCACCGTTTTCGGCACGATAAAGAACAAAGGATTTGGGAATTTCGTAAGAGGGCGTTTCCGTCCTTTTTTGTTTATCCGCTTCAGAGAGAAGCTTTCGGGTGATGGGCGAAACGGTTGACGTGTCCATATCGAAAATGCCTATAATATCTTTTTCCCTTATACTCTTGCCTGAGCCGACGTTCAAATATATCATAAGGCATCTCCTTTCAATGTGAATTATATCATATTTCGCTTTTCAGTGCGCGACAGTTTTGTGTCAAAATAGAAGTTGGTTAGAAACAAAATATGTCACTTTTGAAAAAGCATTGCAAAACTTCAAACCCGCGCGTCATCCTCGAGGGAGCCAAAGCGACCGAAGGATCTTGCGCGGACATCTATCAAAATTTCTCACTCAAATCATCCCAATCGGGATTCGCTTCTTCTATAAGTGCTATCTTTTTCATCCTTAAAAGTCCTTTGATTTGCTTTTCTCTTGCGATAGCTTCCTGAGGATGATTATATTCTTCGTAGTACACAAGCTTATGCGTTCTGTATTTTCGAGAAAACCCATCGTTAATATCTGATTTGTGTTCATACGTTCTGCGAAACAAATTTCCCGTCATACCCGTATATAACACTTTGTTTGTAAAATTAGTTAAAATGTAAACGTAATACATAATCTTTAGTTTTATCTCCGCGCAAGATCCTTCACTTCGCTTATGCTTCGTTCGAGGATGACGCGCGGGTTTGGAGTTTTTGAATCAATTATTTAAAACTTTCTTTTTTGCGCGATATAAAGAAATGAATGAAATAAATATATAAATAAATAATAGTTATAGTAAATAGTAGGGGTTGTGGGGAATGTGGAAAAGTGGTGTGAAGCATTGATTTTATTGGATTTTTTGGTGATTTTTGATTGTGGGAAATTTGTGTGAATTTTTAGGACAAAATGTGGACAAGTCGGGCGACTTTTTCGCACAGCGACACTTTTGTGTCAAAATGTTGAAAAATTGCAAATTTTGTCAAAATTTCACTTTTCCACAAAATCCTGTGGAAAACGTAAATTTGTGTGAGTTTTCCCTCAGGGCGACAAATATTTGTCATTTTAATTTTTGTTTTTGAATGTTGAAGTTAAGTTTTCAACAAGCAAAAAAGTCAATAAAATCAATGCTTTACGAGTTTTTTATATTAAAATTCAATGACTTTTCAACAGGATTTAAACATTGTGGAAAAACTGTTGATAAGTGAAGAAGGTTTCCACAATTTAATAGTTTATTAACAATTTAGCGACACAAATGTGTCAAATTAGTTAAAAACAAGGCGCTCGTGCCGCGCGGATGCACCCCTCTTTTCTTGCCTGACTTACGTCAGTCATTTGCTAACGCAAAATCGAAAAGTGAAAAAGCGGAGCAAAACAATCGCTGGGTGTGTGCAGAGTCGACGTAAATTTTCTATACTGTTAGTAGCAAATCACAGATTTTGCGAATATATGAGCAAAATCGTTATGTGTCAACTCGTTGACACTATTTGCGTGGAATTGGTTTTAAAATGCGATTAAAGTTTTTTGGGGGTATGGGGACAATTTTTCAAAAATGTCCCCATATTTTTTTAAAACTAACTTTTATACTTTCCTTTAGAAACCTCAATTCTGCGGTAGGGCACGGAGAGGTCCATATCATTTTCGCAGGAGGTAATGATTACCTGTCTATCGGTGATTTCGCGGAGGAGGTTTTTACGTCTGCCCGAGTCGAGCTCGGAAAAAACGTCATCGAAAAGGAAAACGGGATATTCACCGCAATCCATTTTGCAAATTTCACCCTCGGCAAGCTTCATAGCGAGTGCGAGTGAGCGCTGCTGCCCTTGAGAGCTATATAAACGCGTATTTTTGCCGTTCAGGTTGATAAGGATATCATCCTTATGAGTACCGTACAAGGTCGCTCCTGCGGCAATCTCGCGCTCGTGGAAGTCTGTCAAAAGACGGAGGAAGTTCTTTTCCGTGGTTTCTATATCGAAATAAAGCTCAGCATCCTGTTTGGCAGAGCCTGCGTAGATAAATTCGGGAGTTTCATCAATCTCACCCCTTGCGCACATTCTTTTATAAAAGTCCGCAATTATCTCGCCTGAACGCGCAACGTATTCAGCGCGCGCTTTGGAAATTATTGCTGCCTCGTGGGCGAGCTGTGCCGACCAGAAGTCAATCGTCGCATCAAAGGTCGCGCGGTCTTCTTCGGCATTTTTTATGAGCTTATTTCTATTAAGTAAAATCTTATTATATTTCTGCAGTGAGTGCAAATACATAGGTCTTATCTGCGAGATGGCAACGTCCATATAGTTTCTACGCAGAGAGGGGCCATCCTTTATCATTTGCAGATGGTCGGGAGAGAAAAGCACCGCACGGAAAGAGCCTACAAGCTCAGAGAGTTTGGTTATCTTCACTCCGTTATGCGTTACAACCTTTCTCTGCTTTGTGTTAGAGGACATTCTCATCGTGATATTCTGCTCCCTGCCGGCGCTCTCATAGTCGAGCGAAACGGAAGCATATTCCTCACCGAAACGTATAATCTCCGTATCGTGTGTGGTACGAAAGCTCTTGCCAAGCGAAACGTAATATATTGCCTCAAGCAGATTGGTTTTTCCTTGCGCGTTTTCGCCGTGGAGAACGTTTATGCCGTTATCGAATTCGATAACCTCGTTCTCTGCGTTACGAAAATTGCAAAGCTCTACTTTTTTACAAAGCATAGTTTAATTAAAATCAAAAATTAGTCCTTAAGACGTACGGGAAGGAGCATAAATACCTCTTCAACGCCCTCTTTTGCCTCTGCAGGAGTGATGTTGAGAGAGGAGAGGTGACTTGAAAGAGAGAGCTTAATTCTTTCGCTATTACAAGCTCTTACAGAGTTGATAAGATAGCGGTTATTAAAGCCGATTGTGAGGGGTGCGCCGATGTCATTGATCTCGATTTCATCGTATGTGCTTCCTGCACTTGAATTTGCAGTAATCTTAAGAAGTCCACCATCAAAGATGAGTTTAACGTGGCTACGAAGTGAGCCCGCAATCTTTTCCTCGGTAACGAGAGCAGCGCGCTCAAGAGCGGAAATAAGCTCGTCGCGGTCACACTCTGCGCTGTATTTGTGGTTCTTAACGATAATTCTATCATAGTCAAGATATTCGCCCTCAATAAGACGGCTGAAGAAAATAATTTCGCCAATCTCAAAAACGATATTCTTTCTTGTCATAAAGATACGAACCGTCTTTTCCTTGTTATCGGAAAGGAGCTTAACAAGCTCGTTAACGGTCTTTACGGGCAAAATAAACGCATTTCTATAAGTACCCGTGTATTCCTGCTCGGTTGTGTATTCTATAGTTCTGTCACATTTAGCGAGCTTGAAGTTATCGCAGGAAACCATTGTAAGCTGATCGTTTACCATTCTTACAAAGGTACCGTTGAGAATGTTTCTTTGGTCATTTACGCCCATAGCGTACATCGTCTGTGAGAACATCTCTTTAAGGTCGCTTTGCTTCACAAAGAAAGCATCGTTTGATTCGAGCTTCGGGATTGCAGGAAAATCGTTGCCTGAGAGCGCGTTCATCTTATGGCTTGACTTTCCGCAAATGATGTTTGCAACGTTTCTTTCATCAACTACAAGCTCGATTTCGTCCGCGGGCATTACACGAAGCGTTTGGTTGAGCTTCACTGCGTTGATGATGTATGTTCCCTCTTCAAGGACCTGAGCGTGAGTTGTTATTCTCATTCCCTTTTCAAGGTCGAAGGTGGTGAGAACACATACGTCGGGGAATTTTGCCTCAATGAGAATACCCTCGGCAGCAGGTACTGTTACCTTGGTTGATACGCAACTCATAAGAGGTGCAATATCGGCTGCAAGCTCGTGTCTGTTGAATCTGATTTTCATAATTTTATCTCCATTCTTTTTAGAAGTTAATTTTACAAAGTAACAATTCTTCTTTTTCGAGAAAAAGAAGCAAAAAGCTTTTTTATAAGTGGGTTTGTGCTGATTCGACGTAAATTTTCGACAATTCACGGGTGAATTGTCGGTTTTGAAAATCCCATTACACACTTACACGCGAGCGTGACGTGTGAGCCGTGATGTCAAAACTACGAAAACCAACCTCTTGCGAGCTTGATTTTCTAAAATTTACTTTGGTTGTGCGTTGAAATGAAGTTCGATGTTATCGATAGTTTGTGTTAGTTGGTTTGGATATGGGGGCGGGTCGTCGAGGACGTCGACCCCCTACGGAGATTGTGTGTAGCCGTTTTGGTAGCAAAATTTATATGCTGTTAGTAGCAAATCATAGATTTTCGAATGTATGAGAAAATCGTTATGTGTTGTTTTGCTTCACAAAACAACACGATTTGCGCGAATTTTGTTTATAAAAAGCTATTAAAATTTTTCGGGGTGTGGGGCGGTTTTTTCAAAAAAGTCCCACGTTTTGGTTTAACTAACTTTTATATATTCGGTGAAACCTCTTTAACGATTTCTTTGATTTCAAAGTCGAGCATTGCGTCGGTGATGAGCTTACGCTCGATGGTTTCGATTGAACTTATAATCGTTGAGTGGTCGCGATTAAATATCTTGGCGATATTGGGCAGCGACATTTCGGTTACCTCGCGGATAATAAATATTGTGATATGGCGTGCGAAGGCGATTTCCTTATTTCTCTTTGTGGAGATAAGGTCTTCCTTTTTGACACCATATTTTTGATAAATGGAAGCAAATATCTTTTCAACCGTCACGCTTGTGGGCTCTGCTCCGCCTAAAAGCTCGGAGATGCAACCACGCGCGAGGTCCATATCAATCTTTTCGCCCGAGAGGAAAACTCTCGCACCGAGCTTTTTGATAGCTCCCTCAATCTGACGGATATTTGAACGAAGGTTTTCTGCAAGGAAGGTCAAAACGTCCTCGGGAAGCTCAACGCCAACCTGCTCTGCCTTCTTTTTGATAATTGCTATACGAAGCTCAAGGTCGGGCGCTTGAATGTCCGCGATAAGTCCCCACTCAAAGCGGGTTTTAAGTCTATCCTCAAGGGTTTTTATCTCTCTTGGCTGACGGTCACTTGTAAGGATTATCTGCTTTCTGCCTTCATAAAGCGCGTTGAACGTGTGGAAAAATTCCTCTTGTGTTGAAACCTTACCTGCGATGAACTGAATATCGTCGATAAGAAGCACGTCGCAATCGCGATATTTTTCACGGAATTCGGGCATTGCCTGACGGGAGAGACAGTCAATCATCTGATTGGTGAAATCCTCGCCCTTTATGTAGATAACCTTAACGTTTGGATTTTGCTCGCGAAGGTAGTTTGTGATCGCGTAAAGCAAGTGAGTTTTACCAATTCCGCTTGGACCATAAATGAACAATGGATTGTAATTCTTTGCGGGCATTTTTGCAACCGCAACACAAGCCGCGTGCGCGAATTTATTTGATGAGCCAACGATAAAGTTATCGAAGGTGTATTCAAAGTTAAATGGGGGCATCGTTGAGCCGAGGTGATGTGCGTTTTGTTCCGCTTTCTTCTTTTGCTCCTCTTCCCTTTGCTTTTTCTCCTGTTCAAGACGCCAAGAGGGATCGCCCATAGAAACGCGCTCCATTATGCTTCTTTTCATTTCCTCTCTATCAAGTGGAGTGCCTGTGAAAATGACGTTTACGATAACGTCAAAGCCAAGCTCCTCGGAAAAGCGGCGGGCAAGCTCACCCGTATATTTTTCGGTAAGCGTTTTCTGTTTGAGTTCACTTTTAATGCCCATTGTGATAACGCCGTCTTCATAATTTTCAATTGTAAGATCTTTAAACCAAAGCTCGCGAATGGCTTCTGCCATTGAATTTTTAAAAGAATCGTAAACGATGTCCCAAACGAGCTTAATCTCTTGTAAATACGCCTGATTTGACACTGTGAAAAATTCCTTTCTTAGTAGTCTGTTGCTTTATCCTCACACGCGTATACGCGCGCGTTTTAAATATTTAAATTAATATAATAATATAATACAAATCATTATACCATAAACATAATACGAATAATTATAATTAATATAAAATTTACAATTTGTTTACAATTTAGGAAGCGTGAAGTGTATATATGCGTGAAAAATTCAAATTTTGATTTATCGGGGAGTTAGTTAACGTTAAGATCGCCTGCGCGGCGGGCGCGCGCTTTTGAAAAAGCGCGGCAAAACAATCGCGCAGGTTTCTGCAGAGTTTACGTAAATTTTTGATAATTCACAAGTGAATTATCGGTCCGCTCTCTAAAATCCTCTTATGAAAATAAATTTTCAACGTGGATTTTACAGACCGAACTACGAAAACCAATCCATTTTGGATT
>JAGBYG010000072.1 GCA_017628875.1 Clostridia bacterium | reverse complement strand
TTATATCACTATATATATAATATTACAATACCTTTTTGAAAATTTTGCCATTCTTAACAAAAAAATAATATATTTTTATGCAAAAAGTCAATAAAAATAGTACATATTAATAATATGT
Organism: Clostridia bacterium; assembly: GCA_017628875.1. Classification (GTDB taxonomy): domain Bacteria; phylum Bacillota; class Clostridia; order Oscillospirales; family CAG-272; genus RGIG4608. Next base: position 6,630 of record JAGBYG010000072.1, on the reverse strand, counting down.
CAAGCTCCCCTTCCTTCCCTTTTATATCAAAAAAAGAACCTAGATAGCTCTCGGTTCTTAAAATTTTATTCAGTTACTGTTCCGTCACCGCTTTGTTCACCGTCAGGAGTTTGCTCACCATCGGGAGTTTGCTCTCCGTCAGGGGTTTGTTCACCGTCGGGATTCTGCTCACCGTCGGGAGTTTGTTCACCATCAGGGGTTTGCTCACCGTCGGGAGTTTGTTCACCATCAGGGGTTTGCTCACCGTCGGGATTCTGCTCACCGTCGGGATTCTGCTCTCCATCAGGATTTTGTTCACCTTCATTTTCATCGGGAGAAGATGTTTCTTCCTCACCCCAATAATAGAGAGGAACGTCTGCGCCAATTATTGAGTTCAAATCCTCCATAACTGTTGCTTGTTCTTTAGTGAATTCTTGAAAAGCAAGGTATCCACCGCCACCAACACAACCAAGCCAAAGAATAGTAGCCAAAAGTGTTAAAAATATTTTACGCATCTCCGTTACCTCCTTCACCTGTTGTGTCGTCATCGGTTGTACCGTCATCGGTTGTGCCGTCATCGGTTGTGCCGTCATCGGTTGTGCCGTCATCAGTTGTGCCGTCATCAGTTGTGCCGTCATCGGTTATACCGTCATCAGTTGTACCGTCATCGGTTGTGCCGTCATCAGTTGTGCCGTCATCTTTATTTGTATCAAGCTTTTCAATCAATTCCTGAATATTAGCCAAGAAATCAGTCATAAAGCCTTCATAGGTGTGAACATAAATGAAATTACCGTCTTCATCACGAAGATAATTGCCGTGTTCATCTTTTGCTCTTTCACGCTCATCTATTGACTTTTCATACTCTGCTTTGATTTTTTCAAGCTTTGTCAAATAACCGTCTTCTTCATTATAGAGCATCGTACTTGTCATTATCAAGCTGATCTTTTCGTGCTTAAAAAGTGCCTGAATCATTACGTTTGGAAGGTTCTTAAGACATTCGGTTTCAGCCATACCATCCATCAACGTGCCAAGCTTTCCAAGCAAATCAAGGATTGCGGTCAAATCGCCACCGCCCAAAAGTCCGCTTGTATTATTGCCTTCACCGTCGGCAGATTCACTGCTATCGCTCATTTCCACAACATCAGAACCATCTGATCCGATATTGCCAAGAAGATCGATAAGTTCAAATATGATACTTGCAAGCTGAGTAGTATCCGCCACCTTTATTGAAGCATCATCCCAAGCTCCGAAATTAAGAGCAGCATTCATATCCTCAACAGTAAGGCCCTTATAGTCGTATTCCTTGCTCTCTCTTGCATTAAGAATAGCATTGATCAATTCAACGGAATTGTCTTCAATATAACTTTCAGATTCAGAAAGAACCGTATTATAACGTGAAAGTGCATCAAAGAACCAAGCATCGTCAATCTCGGTTGCGCCTTCCGTTCCCTTATGATCGGAAGCGGTTGCGATCAAGTAATTAACAAAGTTCGTATAAGGAGATACTCTGCCATCGTAATCCGCATTATTTGTTTCGTCAATTTCAACTATGGTAATGGTTTCAAAAAGGCCCTTAAAGGGAAGCTCTTCAAGAACGTCATCAATCTTGAGATCGGGAATTTCATCCTCCTCACCTTCTCCAACGTTACCAATATCTCCAAAGCTCATATCACCCATACCGTTGAATACCAAGTCGATAATATCGTCAATGGTAATTGCGTCCGTGTTACAAACATAGAGCTTACCGTTAATACGAATGCTCATACAAGCGCTCGTGATGTCCTCGCCCGCAGTCAAGAGGGGCTTTTGAACACTATTCCAGCTCATAAAGTAAGCTATGAATGGAGTAAATTCTTCGAGTCTTGCTTCGGCTTCCTTCAAACAGTTGGTAGCATTATCTGCCAAATCGGATGCTTTTTCTGCCATAACCTCACCCTTCGCAAAGAGGTTTTTACCATCCTGAATAAGCTTTTGGCTTCTTTGTGTGAGATTATCAATTTCATTATTAAGCTCATTTCTCTTTTGAGTTAACTGAGCCAGCTCTGCTTCGTACTCGTCTTGTGTCTTGTTGCCAAGCTGAAACTCTGCCTCTAATTGGGCAATCTCGGCAATAACAGCCTCAATGTTATTCTTTGTAGCTTCAATATCAGTTTTGAGTGCTTCGCCCTGACTTTCAAAAGCAGTACCTTGTTCCTTAAGTTCATTTGCTTCGTCTTTAAGATGCAAGCCTTCATCTCTGATAATCTCAACTATGCGAAGAGGATCAACGATATAATCCAAAATGCTGATGCTCTTTGTGCTTTCTTCTCTTTCTTTTTCAAGATCCTCAAGCAATTTATACAAGCCGTCTGCATTTTCGCCTTCCTGCATTTCGCCGTCGCCGTTCAACTCAACCTTGAAATCATTAATCAAGTATTGCTGGGTGGCAGAGTCGCCTGCCAAATCATCTCTTACAGCAGCTAAATCTGTCTTTTCTTCCTCAGTGAAGTTTGTTAACAATTCATTCTTAACAGCAGTCAAGTCAGCTTGCTCCTCTGCAGTAAAGTTAGCTAACAACTCATCTCTTTCGGTGTTAAGAGCTTCTTTTTCTTCATCAGTCAACGTGGATTCAACGTCACTCAAAAGTCCGTCAATCTCGCTGATTCTGTCAATGTTATTGATTTTGTCAATCTTATTGATTTTATCAAGGTTATTCGTGATAATCGCTTCTCTGTCGGCAATCTGTTTTTCAACGTCTTCAATTCTGCCTTCAACGTAATCGATTTTACCTTCGTTTATCTTATATTCAGCAGCAGCCACGAACAATTTTTGAATTTCCTCGCGTTGCGCTTCAGTGATAGCTTCAGCATCCTTTAATGCCGAAACAAGCTGAGAAACAAACAAATCGTAACCTGCAGCATCATTTTCGGGCAATCCAAGCTTTGGAGTAATCAGTCCAACTCCTGCGGTAAACAAGCCCTCCATAGCCGGCTTGTATCCGCTAAGTCCGGACAAAACTCCGATAAGATCGGATGTGAGCGCTTTATCGCTCAATAATCCCGACATATCGTTCTTAATTATGCTCGCAAGTAATCTGTTGTGCTTAACCATCACAACAACTACGTCAGAAACGGTATTCAAGTCATTTGCAATAACGTCTGCCGCGTCCCAATGTACGATTTCTCCGTTTTCACCCTTAACGTCCATACCGTTCTTATAAACACCGAGTATGTTGGCCATAAGAGAATTCATAAAATTAGGAGAACCGTCCTCGTTTACTGTATCTTTGGCAAGCATTTCGTCAAGGAAAGCGTTAACTTTATCGTTAGTCGCTATAAAAGTAGCAACCTTTTCAACCGACTGCAAATACAAGGGGTGGTTGAGCATAGCATCCACGTCATCGGAAGCATCGAGTCCCTCATCATACTTATAGTTCACGTCGAGCAATGCACACGTAAGTCTCAAGGTGTGTGAGAGATAGTGCTTCGCAACCTCGTTTGCATAAATGTTAACGTCTTTTTCCCCGTCGTTATACGTAATAACAATCGCACCCTGTTGAACACTGCTGTTCATAAGGTTGATAATACCCAAGTTTTCGTACGTTTCGATAACAAAACTCTTTCTATAATCTTGAACGAGGTATTTATCAATGAATTTCACTCCATTGTATATTTTTGTGCCCTTTACTTCCACATCTTCCGAAGTATTGTAGCTAACCTCGTTATAAAGAACGTTATCCGTAACGTTCGAAATCATATCCATCCAATAGAACATTGGAATAAAGTTGATAGCACAAATAAGTAAACCGCAAACGGCACCCGCAAGAATGGATATCGCCTTATGCTCACCGCTTTCTCTATAGTAGCCCTGCTTCTTTCTTCTCTTCTTTTCTGCCTTAATGCGCTTTTCAACCATATCCTCGATTTCATCTTCATCAAGGGGCTCGTATTCTTCCATAACAGCTTCCTGCTGATCCTCGGGAAGAGCGTCTATGATTTCGCGATTTCTTGCCTCGTTTTCACGAATTGTCTGTGCAAGTCTTTGCTTTTCAGCGCGAATTGCTTCTTTTAACTCCTTCTTTTCGCGTTTGATTGCTCTGTTCTTGAAGTACTTTGAAATCAAGTTTACGTAAAGAAGCTTTGAAACCCAAAAGACAAGGTTAAATACCAACACGAAAAGTGCGGGCGCAAGCAACGCAGCGATCGTAGGCACTGCGCCTTTAACCATATCGGGTATTTGCGCAGCCATATCAGCAGGAAGTGCTTGACCAAACAAAGCCGACAACTTCTCCTTGTTGTTTTCTAACAACTTCGTCATTACGTTTGTAAAAAGACCACCTTTATGCAATAAAAGGGTAATAACAAACGAGATAGGAATGGCAACCATGGTTAAAACGTTTTTAATCATTGGTTTTCTGATTGCCTTCATCACCTGCCAAACCATTGTGGCGGCGAAGAATCCTAAAATAATCCACTGTAACATAAATGCCTCCAAATTAGTGTATTTATACAATTCCAAGATAATATTACCACAACGAAATCAAAAATGCAAGTAGTAATTTGAATTTATTATTAATAAATAATAAAATTTTTAGATGTTTTTGCGTCAAAAATCAATTTTTGCGATATTTTTCTTGATTTTGGCAATTTCTTTCATCATTCTAAAAGCATCTTTAATCACGTTGACCTTTGATTCGCGATGATTTATGATTTTTGCAGGAAGCTCATAGATTTTCAGCTTCATTTTTTGAGAAATCAAAATCACCTCAAGGTCGAAAGCAAAATTGTTGGTTTTACACAAAGAAAATATCTTTCTTCCCTTTTCACCAACAAATGCCTTAAATCCGCATTGGGCATCTGAAATTTTAATTCCGCCAAACAAATTCAACACCTTGATATAGGTTTTAGACGCGAGCTTACGAACAAAGGTGTAACCTTCATATCCCTTCTTGTGCTTGGCGCGTGAGGCAACTAAAACACTGTGCTCTCCCCTATCCAAAATATCAACAGCTTCTTTAATCACGTCAACACCATAAGCAAGATCAGCATCGGTGAATATGACGATCTCCCCCGACGAAGCAAGAACTCCGTGGCGCACGGCACAACCCTTGCCCTGATTTTTTTCGTAGCCAACCACCTTAACATTTGGCAAATCAAGATTTTTTACAATTTCCGCAGAACCGTCGCGGCTTCCGTCATCGGAGAAAATAATTTCAAAATCGTCCCCAAAATTCTCGTTCATATATTTGTAAAGCTCACGAGCAGTTGAAGCAATTATGGAGCTCTCATTATACATCGGCACACAAAGTGAAATTTTCATTTTGTTACTCCTTTCTATAAACAAAAATATTGACCTCAACCTCTGTTTCAAGCGAGGTGAGTGCATATAGCTTTTGCATATCCTTTTCGCTCGTTCTATAGCTATAAGGAGTCATAGAAAACAAGTTTCTGATTTCCTCTTCACTCTGCAAGGAAATTGTGTAGGACAAATTGTGAGTCGCCTGTAATTTCATATCTTTTGGCATATCGGCGCGCTCCTCGTTGGTATGAACCTCATCATAAATTGCGCGCTTCAATCCATAAAGATGATTTTTGCCCGCAGCAACTATAATCAATCTGCCGCCAGTCTTTAAAATTCTTGAAAATTCATTCTCGGCACACGGTGCGAAAATATTTGTGATAGCATCTGCCCCATCGTCGCAAACAGGCAAATTATATATGCCTCCAACAAAGAAGCGAGAGTTTGTAAGGCCCTGCCTTTTTGCGCTTTTTGAAGCAGAAATAATCGCTTCTTTAGAAAGGTCAAATCCATAGGTCTGCGCCCCCGTTTTACAAGCAATATTGTTAGTGTAATATCCCTCGCCGCAACCCGCGTCAACAACAAAATTTTTCTCATTAAGATCGGATAAAATCTCACACAATTTATCAGAGATAGGCGCGTAATGTCCGAGATTTAAAAATTCTGTTCTTGAACGAACCGCGCGTTTATCATCGCCGCCCGTAGCTTTTCCGGGGCAAAGATTTGCGTGGCCGTGAGCAGATACATCAAAGCAATGTCTTTTCACGCCATCACAAAAATAGCTTTTTTCTTCCTTGTGTAAAGCACCTTTACATACAGGACAAACTAAAATTTCACTTAAATTCATAAATTCTCCAAAGCTAAAAAATAATTAAATTTGATTTTACACCTAAATTGTGAACTTTTTTTGAACGAAATTGTTTGCATTTCTTTATATATAAAATTTTAATATTTTTTATAAATAAAAAATATTAAAAAAATTTGCCGAAATCCCTTGAAAAATATTCGGATTTAAGCTATAATTTATATAAACCAATTCATCGGAGGAGTATTATGCTTGAATTTATCAAATCTGAACTCGCAAAATTGAATATTGAGCTTGTATCTTCCCTCTCGCTTAATGAGTGCAAAATCACTCGCCCCTATCTGCTTGAACGAAGTGAAATTGATAGCGGCTCTTCAATAATTTTTGCCGTTCCCTATCTCACACAAGTGAGCGCAGGAAAACGAAATATATCCTCATATGCTACGAGCCGTGACTATCATTTCTTCTTTTCACATTTGTTTGATACTCTTATTCCAACGTTAAAAGAAAAATATCCTCAAAATAAATTTGTTGGCTTTACCGACCACTCCCCCATTGACGAACGTGAT
>JAGBYG010000071.1 GCA_017628875.1 Clostridia bacterium | reverse complement strand
TCAACAGTGATGTTGGGGTAAGTTTCGTTGAATCTTGCAATTGCATCATCAAGCAAAGCCTTGTTATCAGCACCCATTGTGTGCCAGAAAGTAATTGTTACTGCAGAGCCGTCGTAAGTGCCTGTAAGGTCAAGGTCAACCACAGTTTGACCACCGTTACCGCCGTTGCAAGCAACCATTGCAAATGTGCCCAAGAGCATTGCAACGAGAAGGAGAGTTGTGAGAATTCTTTTCATTTTTGTTTTTCCTTTCATTAATGAAATAAAATATTTGTTAAGATTTACTTTTGTTGTAAATCTTGAAACCAATTAATTGTATTAACCCTTGATACCGCTTCGTGAAACACCCTTCATAATGTATTTTCTGAAGAACATAAATACAAGGAAGAGAGGAAGAGATACGATTGAAACAGCCGCCATCTGAATGGGGATATTAACGTCCATAGTCTGAACAAGCTGATTTGTAATCGGGTCATAGTCAACCTTGAAGCCCGCGTCACGAATACCTTGAGTAATGAGCTTCATATTGGGATCACTGATAACGAGGTTGGGCCAAACGTATGTGTTCCAAGAGCCCATCATCTTAAGAATAGTGATAGAAACGATAGTTGGGAATGCAAGAGGAATCATTACCTTCCACAAATACTTAAAGTCGCTTGTACCGTCAACCTTAGCAGCAAGGTAAAGTTCATTAGGTATCTGTAAGAAATTCTGTCTAAGCAAATAAATATAGAACACACTAACAAGGAAAGGAATAATCAATACCTTATACGTATCTTCCCATTCGAGCATAGCGATTGTTTGGTAGTTTGTGATGGTGAAAAGCTCACCGGGAATCATCATTGTACCGAGAAGAGCAGCAAAAAGAACGTTTTTGCCCTTAAATTCAAGTCTTGCAAATGCAAAGGCAGAAAGAATAGTAATTACCAATGAAAGAAGTGTTGAAACCAAACCAACGAAAATCGTATTGAGGAACAATCTCTTAAGATTAGCGGTTTGGAACGCATAAAGATAGTTTTCAAAATGAAAATCGTGAGGGAAAAGTGTTGGTGGATTTCTCATATATTCAGACATTGATTTTACTGAAGAAATGAGCATCCAATAGAATGGAAGCAATACTGAAAATGCGACTACCAAAAGAAAGCCGTAATTCAAAACTGTTCCAAGTACCTTCATAGTCTTTTGTGTGGAGGTAACTTTGCCGAAATCTTTTTCCTGCATCGTGCGTGTAGTAAGATTATTAGCCATCTGCGTTTCCTCCTTAATATTGAGTCTTCTTGCTGCTTACCTTAAGGTTAATAAGTGTAACCACAAAGATAATGCCAAACAAGATAAGAGCTGCGGCGCTTGCGCGTCCTTGATTTCGAGCGATATATTTGTAGATGTAACCTACCATGGTATTCAATCTGTAAGCTTCGCCCGTGGGACCCATACTTTCACCAAATACACCAACGATACTCGTATATTCTTTAAATCCGCCAATAAAGCCAGTAATAACAACGTAAGCAATCATCGGAGAAAGAAGCGGAACGGTAATTCTTGTAAATGTTCTTACCTTGGATGTTCCGTCAACCTTTGCGGCATCATAATATTGCTTGTTAACGCTCTGAAGACCGCCAAGAAGAATAAGAATCTTAAAGGGAAGGGCATTCCAAACAATATATACAACCATTACGAAAATATTTTGTGCATAGGTTGATTGTGGACCTAACCAGTCAACCGGAGCAACACCGAATATACCAATAATATCGTTAATAATACCGGCAGTTACAATAATAGTTTCACCATTATTCTTAACTGTAGACATGGTAAACATTGCTGCAAATACGATACCGATAGCGATTGAGTTAGTAACGTATGGAAGGAAATAAATAGTTTGAAGAGTTCTGTTAAGGAACTTGATTGAGTTAAGGGAAACCGCGATAACCAACGCGATAAACGTTGAAAGCGGAACTGTCAAAACGCAAAGAAGCAATGTGTTTTTAAGGATAGTAACAAATTCCTTATTTTTAACAACTGTCAAAAAGTTGCCAAAACCAACAGCAAAAGGATAAGGTTCTCCACGATATTGACCCTTACGGAACCAACCAAGCTCAACAGCTGTATCATAACCCTCAAGGAATGCAAGTCTTACTGTGTTGAAAATAGGCCAAACAGTGAAGATGAGCAAAAGAACGATTGCGGGAGAGAGATACAACCAAGCTTTCCATTGTTGTTTATTATCAACCATAATCAGCTCTCCTTAGAATTTAATTCTTTCTTCGGTATTTCTATTGAAAATGAATACCTTATGAGGCTTAAGAGAGAAAGCAACTTTGGAAGCATTAGGATCAATGCTAGCATCGGAGCTAATGATTGATCTTACAACGGGATTTTGAGAATTAGCGTGCTTAGAAACAACGCTAACGTCACGTCCCATAACCTCAACGTTAGAAAGGTCTGTAACAAACGCGCCGTTAGGATCAAGATTGAAACCTTCGGGACGAATACCAACTGTTACAAGCTGATCAGCTACACCGGGAGTATCGAGAACAGCAGCGCCACCAATAAGGAGCTTACCACCCTTAACCTCACCGTCAAATACGTTAATGGGAGGAGTACCGAGGAACTTAGCAACAAAGAGGTTACCGGGATCGTCATAAACGTCCTGGGGCTTACCAACCTGTTGAACAACACCGAGCTTCATAACAACGATGAAGTCAGAAATGCTCATAGCTTCTTCCTGGTCGTGAGTTACGAAAATTGTAGTAATGCCGGTTTCCATCTGAATTCTCTTAATTTCTTCACGAGTCTGAAGTCTAAGACGTGCGTC
>JAGBYG010000070.1 GCA_017628875.1 Clostridia bacterium | reverse complement strand
CAATATGTTCGACGATGCAGGATTCAACATCGAAATGGACATGACAACGGCAAAGACTCAGTATTGTTCTATGGTGGCAGACACCGACGAAGCGAGAGCCAAGCTCTTTAACGCTATGAACAATCCCGACGAAAGACTTTCCGAAATGATCAACAAGCAGATCAAGGTTAAGGACGTTTATATCGAGGTTGTGGATTGCACCAACACCGAGACGGGTGAGGTTACACCTTGTCCGAGAATCGTCCTCATTGACGAAAAGGGCAAGTCCTACCAGGCAGTTTCAATCGGTATTTATTCTGCACTCAAAAAGCTCTTTCAGGTGTACGGTGCTCCCACTTGGGAAAAGGCTGTCACAATGGAAGTTAAGCAGATCACAAAGGGTGACAGAAAGATGCTCACTCTTAACGTAGTCGCGTAAAGATGTAACAGATAATTGCATAGCTACAGTACGGGGAGAGCTATCTCCCCGTATTATTTTAAAGGAGTGTATAAACTGTGATATCAAGGAGAGGTATTTGTTATGATCTTAACTTGTCCGATTATCGCGAAACGATCAACGGCATAACATATGTATTTTCGTCTCAAAATCATTTGGATAAATTCAAACGAAATTTAAACAAACATCGGGAAACGATTAACACGTCACTCTCCAAACGTTTCAATCTTACTATCGACGTTCCGCAATTAGCCGACGTTGTGCTATACAAGAAGATTGAAACGCGAGGATTCTTAATTGTTACAGACGAGGGAATCAAGCTATGCCAAAACAATATCCTATACGGTGGCGAGAATCCGACCTTAAAGAGGTTGAACGAGTAGTTCGCAACTTTAACGCGAAGATTTACCGCCTACGCAAAAAGGCTGATATGGGAACTTTTCTTCCTATATTAAAAGCACAATTACCTGAAACGGTTAAGGTGTCGGAGTTTGTTGATGGAATCGGCACGCGAAAACAGCTTAACCGTGAATTAAATAAATTGAAGCGTTTTTCACGTCGTGGTAGTGAGGAAATGGTGATCTCAAGCCGTGGCTCAAAAACGCTCAAATGGTATGTGGAAGAAGCGAAAGAAGCAACTCGTATCTTAAACATACAAAAAGCACATCAACGAAAAGCGTTGCAAGAAAAAGACGTGCTCTCGCGTGGGGCGAAAACGGGGACAAAGGTTGCAGACTTTACAAGGATGCAAACGGAGTTCCGTCCCTCGCGAGTCAATTATGAGAATCTTTCTCAAAAGGAATGGGACTTGAAACGTCGGTGGATAGACCGACAGATTGACCCACTCTTTCAGGAACAAAAGAAGTACAGTATGAGAGCGAATTATATTAAGGGCTTGGAGAACATGGGTTTCTCCCCCGACATCGTGGAAATTGTCAGAAATTTGCCGATAGATAAATTCGTTGAAATTGTACAAACAGACACAGAGGGTGAATTCACGTTCATTTATGACCCGATTGAGTTTGAAGCTAAAGAGAACGCGCTTAAAGATGTGTGGGGTAGCTCGGCAAAAGACGAATTCGTTAAAACACTCAAAGGTGCACGTTACCCAAGTAAATTTGTTAAAGGTGTGGAAAACCTCACAGAAGATGAATTTATGACTCTTATGAGCACTCAAACTAACGGACATTTTGATAACTTGACAGATGTGGAGTTTTATCGCACCAACAAAAAAGAGATCATTGCCGATTGGGGTGTATGGTTATAAGGGGTTGTATTAATTGCTTTTTGCAGCGGACTTTGAAACAACAACTGATGAGAATGATTGCCGTGTGTGGGCATGGGGTGTGTGTGAAATAGGGAATCCCGATTACTTTGTATATGGGACAAGCATGGAGAGCTTTATGGAGTTTATGGAAACAACGGAAAACTCTACATACTATTTCCATAATGCTCGTTTTGACACAGACTTTATATTTTGTTATCTCTTTGAGCACGGCTACAAGCACGTTGTAGATCGCAAACAAGAGAAAACGAAAACATTCTCCACGTTGATTTCAAAAATGGGTCAATATTATTCTACTAAAATCGTATTTAAAAAGGACGGGAAAAACACAAACTACGCGAAGCTTTACGATAGTTTAAAGTTATTCCCGAATATGAGTGTTGACAACGTGTCGCAAGCGTTTGGACTCCCATTATCCAAACTAAAGATAGACTATAAGGCTTATAGAGAAGTCGGACACGTTCTCACGGATGACGAAGTTGAATATCTTCACCACGACGTTAAGATCATGGCACTCGCACTCGATATTTTGTTCTCGCAAGGGTTAAACAAAATGACGGTTGGTTCAAATGCCATGAAAGACTATAAGGAAATTGTTGGTGAGAAAAACTTCGATCGGTGGTTTCCCACTCCTGAATACGATGCTGATATACGACGGAGCTATAAAGGTGGGTTTACATACCTAAATCCATTATACAAGGAAAAAGACGTTGGTGCAGGGTTAGTATTCGACGTAAACTCCCTTTATCCGTCAGTAATGAGATATTCTAAACTGCCATACGGGAATCCGATATTTTTTGAGGGTGAATATCAAAAGGACGATATATACGATCTATACGTTCAGCGTATGGTTTGTATGTTTGAGTTAAAAGAGGGGCACATCCCCACCATACAGATTAAGAAAAATTTACTATTCGTGCCGACCGAGTATTTGACAAGCTCCAACGGTGAAATGGTTGAGTTATACTTAACAAGCGTTGACTTGGAGCTTTTCAAGGAACATTATAATCTCTACAACGTCGAGTATATATGCGGTTGGAAGTTCAAGTCAACTGTTGGACTTTTCAATGATTACATTGACAAATGGACGAAAGTGAAAATAGATGCAGACAAAACGGGCAATAAGGCTATGCGTACGATCGCGAAGCTCATGCTCAATAATTTGTATGGTAAATTTTCTCTTAACCCCGAAGTGCAAAGCAAAATTCCGTACTATGAGGACGGTCGCATCAAATACACAATGGGTGAAAAGGAAATGCGCGAAGCTGTGTACATTCCCGTAGGCACATTTATCACAGCGTGGGCACGATATAAGACGATCACGAACGCTCAAAAGTTGTATGATATTTTTATCTACGCTGACACGGACTCTCTACACCTTGATGTGGAGCTACCGCCTGAATTACAAAAACTATCAAACAAGGAACTTGCAAAACTCACGACGGGCGATCTTATTAAAGCAGGGGTGAAGCTCCCTGCTGACTTTGAGGTTGACCCGTACACGCTCGGTGCATGGAAGTTAGAAAGCCGATTTACACGGGCGCGATTCATCCGACAGAAATGTTATATGGAAGATTGGAACGCACCCGAAACGTGGGACACTCCCGATTATGAACGGGATTTACTTAACGTAACGTGCGCGGGTATGCCTAAAGACTGCCATCAATATGTGACGTGGGATAACTTTAAGGTTGGAACGTGCTATAAGGGTAAACTCCAACCGAAGCACGTTCGGGGTGGTACGATTCTCATAGAAACGGAATTTACTATAAAACCAAACTAACCACTTGACAAACAGATTGAACTGTGATATAATACTATACGGAGCAGGGCATTATAGTTTAATTTGCGATACCGTAGAGGGAGACTAACGGTGAAGAGCCGTCCCGTCGCGGTTTGGTGTGGTTACTTGTCGTAAAACTATTTTGTCCCTGCTCCTTTTCTATTTGAGGTTGATTTAAATGTGGTATGATATAGGACAAACTTTAACATATAACTGTTTATTCAATTTTGTGATCGGGTCACGTGGTTGTGGTAAAACCTACGCAGCGAAAAAACGCGCGATCAAGCTATTCAAGGATAAGGGATACCAATTTGTATATCTACGTCGTTACAAGGAAGAGCTCGACGAGACAGCAGAATCGTATTTTAACGATGTCATTCTCAATAATGAGTTTCCCGATACGGTGATTGAATACCGAAACGGATGTTACTTTGTGAACGATCAGCTCGCGGGATATGCAATGGCACTCACAAAAGCAAAGGATTATAAGTCAATCTCCTATCCTCTTGTGTACTTCATCATTTTTGACGAGTTCTTGATTGAGGATAACGGATTTGCACGTTACCTCAAAAATGAGGTTAAACAGTTCCTTAACTTCTATATGTCGATTGACCGATACAGAGGATGCACAGTATTCTTCCTTGCAAACTCTGTCTCGATGATTAACCCATACACACTATACTTCGATCTGCAACTCCCCTACGGGTCAAACATCGTTCGACGAGGGGATTTACTCCTGCAACTTGTGCAGGATGAAGAGTTCATAAAATCCCGAAAAGAAACGCGATTCGGAAAGCTCGTTGAGGGTACGGATTTTGCAGAATATGCGATCGAGAATAAGTTCGTCGGGGATTCAAAGGCTTTTATAATGAAAAAATCGGAAAATTGCCGTTACTTCTTTACGTTTGTATATGAGGGTGTTTCCTACGGTGTGTGGGCAGATTATAACGAGGGGCGCATGTATGTATCAACGGATGTTGACCCGTCGTGTAATTATATCTACTCGTTGACAGTTGACGATCACAAACCCAACACGATGCTTATATCACAGCTCGGACGATCTCCATTTTTCAAGCCTTTTCTCAATAACTTCAAAATGGGCAATGTCTATTTTGAGTCACAAAAGGTGAAGAGCGTGGTTTATGATGTGTTGAAGCTGATTATGAACTAAAAGTTATCAACACTGTGTTGAAAACTATGTTGAAAAGTCGAGGGATTTATGGCAATAGTCAAAATTTCGTGGTCTGGTGGTAAAGACAGCACTTGCGCTGTATTGGAGCACATCAAGCAAGGGGATTTGTGCAAAATTGTGTGCTACATCCCGATGTTGTGCGATCAAATACCGCTTATCCAAAAATGTCATTATGAATACATCCACAACACTGCGGATTTGTGGAGATCACAAGGACTGGAAGTTCACATTGTGACGGGTATATCGTATATTGAGTTTGTTTTAACTCGCGCCACCAGAGGAAAAAACAAAGGGAAAGTATTTGGTTATCCTTGCTATATAACTGGTAAATGCAATTTTAAAATCTACTCAAAAATCAAAGCCTTGAACCGATGTAATATTGGCGAATATGATTATGAAGATATAGGCATAGCGTTTGACGAAACACAAAGACACAACCAATTAAATGAACAAAAACGATCGATCTTATGTGAAAAGCATATAACTGAAAAAGAGGCATTATTGCGTTGTGCGCGCGAGGGACTTCTCTCCCCTCTATACTTAACAAGTTGTCGAGACGGATGCGCTGTGTGCCCACATAAGCCAGCAAATGAGCTTTTAGCGTGGTTAAATGACTATCCAGAAGCAAAAGAAATTCTGTTGAAATTAGATTCAAAACTGCAAGATATTAGACCCGAACACCCACCATTTAGACATAATGTGTGGTTTTCGGATGTTCTGCAATGGGTATAAAGTAGTAGGAGGGATTTACTATGAAAATCTTTATAAGGGACGATTCGTTGAAAGTCAAGGCTGTCACGGGTGAGCAGGTTGACGATTTACAGAAGGTCGTAATCTTATTGGAGCTTGACAGCAAAGCCGATTATTTAAGCGAGACAGTTGTGCTCACGGGGGATCGACGTGATTTGTATGCTGTGCTCAATGTACTTGCGAAAAAGTACGATATTGAACTGATTTAAAAAGAGCCGATTAACGGCTCTTTTTCTCTGTCAATTTGTGTACCGCGAATGCGTGAAGTTTTTGCAAGTCGTAGCATATGTGGCGGTATTCACATTCGCAATAATTACAATCAAATTTTTCATCTTGCATTTGTTTGCAATAAATGGATTCAAGCATTATTACACATTCTTCGGTGATTTCGGCTATTGCTTCAAGTTCTTTTTCAGAATAGGTGTTTGTAAGTAGTGTTATCATGTTGTCTCCTGTTCTTATTTTGATAAAGTTATTGACAAATCAATTTCGTATAGTCTGTTAAGCTCTTCACTATCGAAAACTGTGTCGTCTGTTGATATAATATCAATAAATTTTATGGTGTACGAAACGAACTTATCGTCTTGCACGGAAAGTGATGTAAACTCTTGTTCGATTCTGTTACTTTCGGTGTTGCGTAATAACAATGATAAGATAAACAAATCTGTCTTGCCCTCATCAAAAACAAATAATTCGTTCTCGCGTTTTTCAAGAAACCTACATCTAAATGACGGATTTTTCTTTAACATTTGGCATAACATACAACTAACATCGTTTTCGGTTAAAAGTGGGTTAAGTGATTCAAAAAATTTCATAGTTTACTCCTTTATTCTCTGTACGCTGTGATTTCTAAAATAGTTCCGTCATAGATAAGGTGATAGGATGTTTCACAAGGGAGATTTTTAATTTCTTCGCAGGCATCCTCTGCATTATCAAAAGCCATACAATGCAAACGATTATTGTCAGCAACAAATAAGAAATATTTATAAGTGCACGATCTTGTACTTTCGTAGCCGTAATTTTTTCCTTTGGAAATGTTATCAGGGATTATGTAGCCGTTCATAGTGTAAACCACTCCTTTAATTATCAGCGGTGACGATATAGTCATATTGCACAGAGAAGTCGTTGTAATGCTTAAATACACTTATTGTTAATTTATGCGGGATAATTTGTTCGTTGTCAAATCGGTGTGCCGTGCAAACAGCCCCGATTTCGCGCTTTTTTCGTAGCTTCATTTTAAATTCTTGTTTGCTTAATGGTATCTCTACACATTCAATTACGGAATCATCAAAATATACGAATGCTCTGCTTGTAAATTTTGGGTTGTGTTTTAAAAGGTACTTCAAATAGTTTTTGTAGTCTTTATCAAAAATAGATTTCATAGTGTGAACCACTCCTTTAATGTGTATTCGCGTTTGTGTTTGGGAGTCCAACGGATGTAGAGGATATAGCCCATTAGTTTGTAAATGAGGATTAGGGATAATGTGATAAAAGGGGCCAGGGTGAAACCCCATAGGATGATATAGAGAAGTTCTTCTGTCATGGTTATAGCTCCTTTGTTAAGTCGATTTCGTCAAGAAATATATAGTTGTTGTTGTCAATAGTAAGGTAGAAAAACGCGGGGCGGTTGTCAACTCTGCCGAAAAAGGCATAGCTGAAAACTAACATCCCTTTGCGGATAATACGCGGTTGGTAGCCATTATACGTGTAGTAGATTTCACGATAATACTGAAAAATGCGTTTTTTTCCGTCACTTGGGTTCTTGTAGCAATCCGATAAATTGCAAAGTTCGGATTTTTCGTACATAAGATATGCGCGGTGTATGTCCTTGCCTTTGGTGTGTTTGATGTTGTAGTTGTTCATGGTTACTCCTTTACAAGTTCGTCGATGTATATATAGCGGTCGTAGTCTCTTGTTATCCAAAAGAACGCGGGTCTGCCGTTAATTTCACCGATAAAGCCGTATGAAAATGTCATACAGTTTGCACCAATAATACGTCCTTGTCTGCCGTTATACATGCTTACAAGCGTACGACAATAGTCAAAAGCGCGTTCTTTAGCGTATGAGTGGTTAACATAGCAATCGTTAAGTGTGTAAAGCTGTGAGCGCATGTATGTGTCGTGCGCTCTCTTGATGTTCTGTGTCTTAATGTGTGTCATGGTGTGGTCTCCTTTGTGAATGTGTTGTTGTTTTCTTTACGTTTATATTATATCACATTGTGCGCTAAATGTGTTTAACAAAGTGTAACGTATATGTAAACGAATTGTAAATGCTGAACGTGCTTCGTTTTGTTTTACGTTTAGCGCGTT
>JAGBYG010000069.1 GCA_017628875.1 Clostridia bacterium | reverse complement strand
CCAATATGGCTGTCAACTTTCTATTTATCGTGAAGTTAGTTTGAGTTTAAATGCGGGCGCACGGAGTGCTCCCCTATGGTTGTGCGTAGCCATAAGCACATATAAAAAGTCTATGTGCAGAGTAGCAAGGCGCGGTTTTTATCGCACTCGTGCGGTAAAAACGATTGTGATGAGCGCGAAGAAGTGAGTCACGCGAGTTGCGCGGAGTCTGTGGACTTAGTACAAATAATATTTCTGTTGGGCAAAGCTCCACAAAAGCTTTTTGGTTACTTTTTCTCGAAAAAGTGACAATTCTTTTCTTTGTAACTCCCAGACAAATCAAAATTTCAACACTTCAAATTTAATATTAACACAAAAAAGGCGCAATTACAAGAGAATTGCGCCTTTTTAGACATTTTTTATTTTATTTTCTTTTCAATTTACCGATTACGCGTCCAACACAACTAACGTTTTCAAAATCTTTAAGCAAAATGTCGCCATACATAGTATTCATTGAGATAAGACGGTCACCACCATAGATTTTGAAAAAACCGTTTCCATCAAGAATGAAGATACCAAGCTCGCCAACCTCAACGTAGTCGGAATTAGCCACCAAAAGAACGTCTCCATCACGATATTTCGGTTCCATACTGTTACCACTGATACGAAGTGCGAAATCCGCTTCACGAGTTCTTTCGTTGTCGGGAATCATAATTTCATCACTTGCAGGCGAATCAACGAACACACCGACACCGGCAGAAACCGGCATATCAAAGAGTGCAACAGGACGTTTGCCAAGTCCCCTATTTTGTGCAAGCTCACGCGCAGAAATTCTTTGAGTGGGTGCAGTTATTGACGGCAAAATCTTGGGCGATTTTTCTTTAACCTCAACGGAATGATCCTGATAAGGCGCGCGGGCAACTCTTTCCTTCTCTTTATCAAGGACGAGAGTAACAAGCTCCTTGCCGTGAGTATCAAGCGCGCGATAATTTTCAATAAGGCGCATCTCCCCTCTATCAAGAGTAAAGTTATTCGTATTTTCGGGCACACCGTTCACAATGTATTCAAGAGAAGTTCCAAGCGCGTCGCAAATAGCAACGATATTTGAAAGCTTCGGGCTGTCACTTATTCCCGCAAGAATTTTAGAAAGTGTTCCAAGAGGAATCCCCGTCATTTCAGAGAGCGCGTCATTAGTTATCTTCTTTTCGCTTTTAAGCAATTTTATTCTATCAATATAATCCATAGTGAACTCCTTTCACTTGTTTTCCTTTTGTGGAATTATTATAACACACATTTTTCCGTTTGTAAAGTGTTTTTTGAAAATTTTTAAAATATTTTTCCAAAATTAGAAAAAACCTATTGACAAGTGATGTCGAATGTGGTATTATAAGGTCACAACATTTCCAAAATCAGAAAAGGAGATCAGCTATGAATACTACATATGCATACAAAACAGGAAGAAATAACATTACTTTTGATAATGGAGTTTCCAAAAAAGGAACTTGCCGTCCATTCGTTCGCAAGCGCCCTGCTCACGTTGAATTCGCAGAAAAATGCCTTTCATTTATCGATATGATTCTCGACTTTTTCAGTAGCGCAAGATTTCTTGTGGCATCAAAAGCCGTGTTCGCTTTTGTTGCACTTGTTGGTCTTCTCGGCATCATCGGTGGAATGGAATTCGGAAAGATTTCCCTACTTTCAGGTGTAATTTGCCTCGCTCTTATCGTGGCACTCGAATTCGTAATTTTAAGGGAAGAAAAATTCAATTAGAGTTAAATAAAATTATCCCACGGCGATGCCGTGGGATTTTGTTTATTTATTCGTTTGTGTTAAGTGTGTATTCAGGAAGCACGACCTCGGTTGTGCCGACGTTTGAAACGCCAAGGATAACCTCGCTCATCATCTCTCCCTCTTTTATTACGTAAACCGCCTTAACGATCTGCCCATTTTCAAAGTAGAGATAGAATGTTTCACCCTCCACATCAAGTGTGTAGTATCTTCCATCTTCGTTGTACGTAAGGTATTCAACCTTCATATATTCTCTTGCGACTTCAATTGCACCCTCAAGGTCTTCGATTGTCGCTCCAATGGGAGTTGCAAGATGTCCGTCACCGAGTCTTTCGATTGAAAGGAATTCACCGTCAACAAGAGCCATATATTGAGTCTGATTTTCACCTGCAACGTTAAGAGCTAATTCAAAAGCTGTATCTGCTGCCTTCAAGGAAGCCTCAACTGCATAAAGTCCGTACTGAAGAGTAACCGCATTAATGGTGAAGTTTCTAAGATCAAGATGAGCCGCGAGCTGCTCGTCGGTAACTGTTGTTACAACGTCCTCAGCTGCCTTGCTTGGATCAACCTTACCGTCATTAACAACTATATATTCGCCAATTTCAACAACAGAAGTGCCAATATCTACAATCTCACCACTCATACCAACTTCATCAGGAGAACCCATAACTATCTTAACAAGCGCCCCCTCTTCAAAGAAGAATTCAACAGTCTCATACTCATCAGTATAAGTATATGATTTTGTTTCTTCGCTGTAAGTAATATCTGCAAAAGCATATTGTTCAATAATTCCCATGGTTTCCAAAGTGAGTTCGCCATCTACAGCAACGCTCTCATCAACGTATGCAAGGTTGCCTGCTTTTGTATTTGTAATAATGATGTGCTTTTCCAAATCGCAAGTGAGGGATATTCCCTGCTCACTCATTTTCATTTCATAAATAACTTTAGAGCCGTCAACTACCAAACGAAATCCGGCATCGTCATCCTGTGATGCTTTTATAGCGAAATTATTTACTTTAAAAGCATTGAGCCATTCTTCCTCGGTAATAGTTGTTCTAACAACCTTTTCGGGCTCTGCAGTAGTGGTAAACTGCTCAAGGAAGTTGATAAGATGTCCCTTAGCGGATTCCATATCACAAGCAGTGAGAGATGTGAGTAGCATAAGCGCTACGAGTGTGAGTGCTAATAATTTTTTCATAGTATTTTCCTTTCTTCATAAACAGATTAGATGATCTAACACCTTAAGTTGATTTTATCATATATTAATTAATTTTGCAATACGTTTTGTAATTTTTTACAAAAAACGGCTCAAACGAGCCGTTTCTAATTAAAATTAAGCCATTTTATCGGAAAGTTGCGCTCCGCCAAGAATATGGAAATGAAGATGATGTACACTTTGACAAGCATCATCACCGCAGTTAGAGATAACGCGATAGCCGTTTTCAATTCCCGCTTCCTTTGCGATTTTGGGAATGTTCTCAAAAATCTCTGCAACAACTGCGCTATTCTTTTTCGTTATTCCGTCAACACTTTCAATGTGTGCCTTTGGAATAACCAAAATATGCACGGGTGCTTGTGGCGCAATATCGTAAAAAGCATAAATATTTTCATTTTCAAAGGCTTTTTTAGATGGAATTTCTCCGTTTATAATTTTACAAAATAAACAACTCATAGTTTTTCTCCTTTTGTTTGATATTTTAATTTTAGCACTTATTTTCAAGTTAGTCAATATGTTGTTGATATTTTTTGTTTTTTGTGATATAATTTAAAAAATAACAATCAAACTTGAACGATAAATTGGGATTTGTCGAAGAGTTAGTTAAAAACAAAATGGGTCGCTTTTGAAAAAGCTCCGCAAAACTTTTTGTAGAGCTATCGCGCAAGATTTCGCGCAAATCGTGTTGTTTGGTGATACCAAACAACACATAACGATTTTCTCCTTGCCTCGAAAATCTGTGATTTGCTACTACAAAGCGTAAGGATATTGCTATCAAAACGGCTACGCACTCACAAAGTAAATTTTAGAAAATCAAGCCATCGGTTTGATTTTCGTAGTACGAATAATAAAATAGCCGTCGAAAACTTGTTTTCGTAAGGATATTTTGTTATTTGTACCGATAAAACACTCGTGTTTTATCGAAAATTTACGTAAAATCAGCACTAACCCACGCGATTGTTTTGCCACGCTTTTTCAAAAGCGCGCGCCCAAGCGGCGTGAGCGGTCTTAACTTAACTAACTACTCTATAAATCAAATTTTGAAATACAAGCACATATCTTTGGAGAAAAATATGAACATCAACATAAAAACTGACTTATGGCACTATCTTGCATCAAGTGAGCGCCCAATTGTAATGTACGGTATGGGCAACGGTGCTGATAAAATATTAGCCGTTTGCGAACAATATGGCATTGAAATATCCGACTTTTTTGCAAGTGACGGCTTTGTACGCGGTCACAGTTTTCACGGAAAGACCGTAATTTCATATTCCGCGATGAAGGGAAAATACGAGGGACAAAATCCCATCGTTTTGCTTTCGTTTGCTTCTTCTCTGCCCGATGTTATGGCACTTTTTAGAAAAGTTGGCGAGGAATGTGAGTTATATGCTCCCGACGTTCCCGTTTTTGGAGAAACACTTTTCACAATCGAGCTTTTTGAAGAAAACCGAGCGCGATTTGAAAAAGTTTATGAAATGCTTGCGGACGAGGAATCCAAGCGCATATATAAAAACATAATCTGCTACAAGCTAACGGGAGATGTAAAATATCTTTGGGATAGCGAGAGCGACAAACAAGCGGTTTACGAGAAAATTCTTGATTGTAAGAACATAAGCAGATACGTTGACCTCGGTGCGTATAACGGCGACACAATAAGAGAGATGCTCCATTTTAATCCTAATTTGCAAAGCGCGATTGCCCTTGAGCCAGACGCAAGAAATTTTAGAAAACTAAACGAATACGCACAGACGCTTGAAAATATTGACATCAAATGCATCAACGCAGGCGCGTGGAACGAGAACACCACTCTGCTTTTTGATGCGAGTGGAAACAGAAACGCAGGTATCGTTTCAAAGGGAAATATCGTTTCAAAAATCAAGGAAGTAAACGTTATTTCTGTTGACGAGGTGCTTAACGGTGCTAAAGTTGACTATATAAAATATGACGTTGAAGGCTCTGAACGTGAAGCACTTTTGGGGTCTGCAGAAACGATAAAAACACTCTCTCCAAAGCTCCTTGTTTCTCTATATCATAGGAGCGAGGATCTCTTTGCCCTGCCGGAACTTGTCAAAGAACTAAACTCCGACTATTCTCTCTATCTCCGTCGCTTCCCCTACATTCCCGCGTGGGATTTAAATTTGTATGCAATTAAAAAATAAAATCTTAGAACCACCAAACCACCCACATGGGTGGTTTATTTGTTAATAATACGTAAGATAAATTGGGATTTATCGGGGAGTAAAAAATTAGTTTTGAGTAAATGAGGAACTCCCTCACCCGCTCACGCGGGAGCTCCCTCTGCGGAAGGAGCCTTCGCTAAGGCGATCTTTCGTATGTAGCCATATAGTTCAAATTAT
>JAGBYG010000068.1 GCA_017628875.1 Clostridia bacterium | reverse complement strand
GCTGAGGTTTTCACAGTACGGAGCAAAAAATGCTATCAGTCTACTATTTCCCGAGTAGTATTTTGTAAAAACATTTGAATTTTGTCCCTGCGGGTTAATTATAATTCCACATTTAACGCCATCAATGACATAATAATCTATATCAAGATCCGAAAAGCATTCCTCAAGTTCATTTGTGAACGATCTAAAATTCATGGAAACAAACTCCTCGTTAATCACCCACTCTTCGAATATCATAATATCCGAAGAATACAAACGCGTTTGAATCATTGAGCCGAAAACAATATTTTCTGTTTGCTTGACATGATCAAGAGTAATCTTCTTTATGTTTTGCGAAGTTATATTTGATATATTTTGAGTGATTTCAAGTTCAAGCTGAGATCCGTCATAGTCATTTCCAAAAAACGACACAGTAAGCTTTTCATTCGCATCAGGTTTTTCAATAATTCCGTACACAGAGGTCCAAAATACAATCGCAACAATCAAAATTGCTACATAACACCACCAAAAATATTGAAAGTGTCGATGAATATCCATTTTTCTCATGCGCTTACCTCCGTAATGATATTAGACGCTACAGACAGAGTTACTACATCCCCTTCTCTGAGTCTAATATTTCCGTCAGCAACAAGAAAAAATATATTATCTGCAGTATGTACCTCAAAACAATCAAAGTTTTCAACTCTGTAAGGCTCAGTATTTATGCTCTCAATTTTTGCCAAAACACACTCTGCCCTGCGCAAAGAAAGTTCATATAATTGTGTCATCGGTCTTATTACTATTCCAACGAAAGCCGTAATTATCCAACCACAAGCAACAGTTACAATGATACTCAAGATAAGAAGCACATTATGGTTTTCGTTTGTACGCAACAACAAAAACAAAATATTAATTGCAAGTGCCACAATTCCTAACAATATAGCAACCAATTTATATTTATTCAGTTTTAAAAGGTATTTATCTCTACTGATTCCAAGCAAATTTTGTGTCATTTATTCAAAAATCCTTTTATTAATTCTGATTTTCCGTTTTGAGCTAAATATTCAGGTGTGCCTATTTCAATTAATTTGCCTTTTTCAAGCACAGCTATTCTATCAGCCATCGCCAATGCTTCACTGATATCATGTGTAACAAAAACAACGGTTGTACCATATGTTTCGTGCAATTTTTGCACCACTGAGCGAAGCTCTAACCGTAAAGCCGGATCAAGATTTGAAAATGGCTCATCAAAATACATTATCGTTGGATCTTTTATCAAAGCCCTGGCAATAGCAACTCTCTGTTGCTGTCCTATTGAAAGTTGTGATGTCTTTCGTGAAAGAAGAAAATCAATGCCCAGCTCCGAGGCAATCTTTTTCACACGCTTGTCTATTTCTTGTGGCAAAGTGTGTGTAACCGAAAGCGGGAAAGCGATATTCTTGTACACAGTTAGATTGGGATATAGCCCTATTTCCTGACTCACATAGGCATATCTGCCCCTTTTTAAGTCCATTTCATCAACAGATACGCCGTCAACAAAAATTTCTCCCTCATAATATGGAGCAAGACCTAAACAGGATCTTAGCAATGTTGTTTTTCCACATCCCGATTCTCCGATAATCACAAAAAACTCACCGCATTCGATAGAAAAACTGACTTTATCAAGTGCAGTAACATACTCTTTTTTGTTTTTATAAAAACACGAAAAATTATTTAACCTAATGATTTCCATAATTCCTCCGATGAGAATAAGATGTAATCAATCGGCAAACATTGTCGAATACGACAATATTTGCCGATTATTGAATAAGATTTAGCTATTGATTTTTTTGATATGCTCGAGTGCTACCTTTGGAGTACGGTCTGCACGCAATACACCGTTTACCTCTTGTTCCACGTCAGTTATCTGAGTGTAACAATATCCAGAAATATTCATTCTTTTGATCGCCTCTACCAATGATGTCAATCTTTCAATATATTCATCATCATTTGCAACACCGTTACCGTAGCCCCAACAAACGTCATTGGTTTCACCAACATATGCAGTTCCACCAAATTCACTCATAATAATGGGCTGACCTTCATATTCGTATCCATTAGCATAAGGCAAGTGCTGATATCCTGTTATATCACCTTCAACAAGCTTATAGATATCATCATAGAATGAATATAACTTTTCGCCATCCTGCTCATAGTGATGAAGAGTCAAAATATCGCTCTTTGCATGCATCCATCCGTCATTAGAAATAACAGGACGCATGGAGTCAATGCTCTTGGTAAGATAATAAAGACCGGTCGCAAGATTGCTTTGCTCAGGATTAACCATAATATTTCTAACTCCCCAGCTCTCATTGAATATTACCCAAGTAACAAGAGATGGGTGATTATAATTTTGTGTTACTATGTCGAGCCATTCTCTTGTAATATGCTTGCTTGCTTTGTCGCTAGCCCAGTGATTAGAAGGCAATTCACACCAAACTGTAAATCCCAAAATATCCGCATAATAGAAGTATCTTTCGTCCTCTACCTTTTGATGCTTTCTCGCACCGTTAAAGCCCATTTCCTTAGAAAGCATAATATCGTTTATAATTGCCTCTTCAGAAGGAGGAGTTAAACCGCTCTCGGGCCAATAACCCTGATCGAGAACAAGACGAGCGTAAAAAGGAACGTTGTTGAGCATTATCTTGTCGTCCTTGGTTACATATTCACGAAGTCCGAAATATGATCCAACAGAGTCAACGGGCTCATCATTATTGTACACTGTTATATCAACATCATACAGTACAGGATTGCCAACACTCCAATGCTCAACTTGGTATGTAAGCTCTCTACTGTCAAGTCTGAGCGATACTCCGTTATCAACATCGTCCGCGCTGACACGTGCAGAACAGATGGGCTTGCCATCATAAGAGATTGCAAACTTTACTTCAATGTCGTGTGAAGGCTTATTTACTGCAAAATCAAAGCGCACGGAATAGTCTTTAATAGACGGTGTTATCTTAAGATTGGTAAGATAAACATCGTCAACGTATTCAAGCCAAACTGATTTATATATACCCGTAGTTTCAACATACCAACAGCCAAAATTATGGTTTTCCCAACGCTGCTTTCCTCTCACCTGTATTGGGTGGTTATCATCCGAGCAACGAATGGTTAATATATTATCTTCTCCGGCAAGAAAATCAGTGATATCAAATGAAAAACGTGAATAAGCACCAACATGTGTACCAACAAGCCTTCCGTTTACAAACACACTTGTTTCATAATCGGCGCCGTCAATATTCAATACAGTGCGCTTTCCGGGCTTCCCACTGATCTTGCGAGAATACCATACAAGTGCATGATGCTCCTCAAGTCCGATTCCACTTGCCTTAGACTGATATGAAAAAGGAACAATTATCTTTCGTGAGAGTTTTCCATCAAGAGCATTTTTTTCACTTGTTTCTTCACCAAATCCAAAATCCCACTCACCGCAAAGGTTCTGCCAATCTGCGCGAACAAATTGAGGACGGGGGTATTCGGGTATGTAGCATTTCGTATGTTTCATATATCCACTTCCCTTTATAAATTTATCTTATAATTTCGTATGAAAAGTCAATGAGATTTATCTCTCCTGATGTTGCAAATACACCGAACAGACCACTGAGAAAAGCACAATCATCTGTAACCGACAAAATATATTTACCATCAAGAACTATCTCTATTTTGTTACTATTAGCAGTGATGGTTAGTGTGTGCTCTTTAGAGCTATCAAAAAACGTATCATTTACACGAACAGCACCAAGCATTTCCTCACCGTAATCAAATCGGCTAAGTGAGAGAAGATGTTGACCTATTTGAAGATAATAACCTCTCCATGATTGCGTTGGCTGACTCGAATAATACGAATAATCCTCTGCACGTATCATTATACCAAGATTTGAAGAATTATCAAGTGCGCAAGTGAATTTTATTGTCGAAGTAAAGTTGCAAACGCCCTCATTTCCCCAAAGTGCAACACTGTGATTTTGAAGTCCCTTTACAGTTAAAGTTCCGTTTTCAATACGAACATCACCACGCTCAACAGCAAAATCTTCAATGCTAACTCTATCGGGAGCATCAGCGTTTTTGTATGTTTCGAACGTGATAAATTCAGCACTTCCAGAGATAACCTCAACCTTCATTGCTGAAGCCCCCTTGGAAAGCTTAATATCACCAAGATGAACCTTCAATGTTTCCCCTTCACTTTCAAGTTTTTTGGGGAGTGTGCATTCAAATGACTCATCTCCAATGGTTATTCTTATTTTTGCTCCGACACTTTCTGTAGTAATGCGCGCGGATATTGAATAGGTACTACTTTCACTAATATCCACACCGTATTTAATCCAGTCGTTCTTTTCAAGTCTAACCGCATAGCAATCATCTTCTTCAACATGAACAAGACTTTGCTTTTCGCCTACTCTCAATCCGCCCTGAACAATCTCTGCATTCTTTATAGAAAATCCCCTGTTCTCACCCTTAAGATAACTTGTGGCAGGAAATTTAGTTGGAAAATTCTTCAAAGCTTCAAAATCAGAAGTGCCAAAAACATCATTTGTAAACGCGGTACACTCAACGCCTTCGCGCTTTGCATATCCTATTTCACCTGCGCCAAGCTCATTTTCAAATGTGGCTACACGCATACCGTTTATATGGAGGTATGCTACACCGTCGCCGCTTTCCACACGTACTGTACTTAACTTTCCTTCGGGAATTTTAACAGATGCTTCTGCAACAATTTTAGATAATCCGTTTATCTCCTTTTGAAGAGTTATTTTATTGCTTCCAATATAAATGGAATAAAAACCGTTTTCTCCATAGCTGAAATACAAAATTTGTCCTTCGGTTGGAATAAAATTGTATTCGGAGGTAAAATAACTATCCGTCATGCCAAGTGTGAATATTCCGTCCTTTTCATTGAGTTCTTCACCTTTATAAATCTCACATGATGGACGAATAGGTGCCAAAACCAAAGTATTAGTAACTCCATTGGCGGTCATAACTCCGCCATTTGTTAAATAGCGCTCAAGATTATATCTACGAGATGGCCCGCTGCCTACAAGACTATGGTAGGCAGTATATATTGAATCAAGGTCCGGACCGTAAAAGTTACTGCTATGACCAAGACCGTGGTGTAAAGGGTCAGTATCAATAAGAGTAACATTATCATAGGGCTGAGTAAAGCCGGAAAGACCGTTGATATTATTTGCATAGGAATAAGCTATACGGTATCCATTTGAAATGACGTGGTTACCTGTATATGTAAGATATGTATAACTTCCCCGACGAATAATCCCGGGACCTTCTATCCAACCACGAAGATTTGCATCACCAAGATTTTTAGTAAGTCCAATAGTTTCGGGGGTAATATTATTTACATCTGTAATTTCATTAAATTTGAGTCCACTTGGAGTGGAAGTGTGCATAATATAGAGCTTGCCCTCATCGCTCACATAAAACGATCCGTCAATACCCATACCAAGATTACCCTTGTTAAGGTCCTCGTCGGGAAGTCCTGATGTGCTTATAAGCACAAAACCCTTAGTGGGACTTTCCGAACGATAAATATAGTGTCCCTTTCCTGCACGGGATTGGCACATATAAAAATATCCATCATAATAAATCACTTCGGGTGCATACGCGCCCACGGACGTGAGTTCATCCTCTGCAACAGCAAAGCCCATATACGTCCAATTCACAAGATCTGTTGATTCATAGACCTTGATTCCTCCCCTTCCGTCAGCGGTGGAAGGATAGAGATAATATTTTCCGTTGTAACGCATTACAAATGGGTCTCCGATGCCGTAAACAGAGCCCTCAGGCATCCATACGCTATTTGACCACTGTCCATTTATATCCATAGCATTCTGATAACGGTTGCCGTCAGCTATTGGAGTATACGGTATTTCTTCGGAACGTTTTGTAATGCAACTTGTTAATTCACCCATCATAGTAGTAACTAAAAGCAAGCCTAAAACACGAATAATCAGACTTTTCTTTTTCATCATTATCTCCCAAATCATTTTCAAAGGGGGTGAGGAGAGCCCTCACCCCCAAAATTATTTATTCGCTAACCTTCAAATTCTTAAATACTACAGCGCTACCATTAGTATATAAGCCAAGCTTACCATGAGTATAACCCACAGCATCGGTTGCCTGAATAATCATTTCTCCGTCAGCCCAAACTGTAATTTG
>JAGBYG010000067.1 GCA_017628875.1 Clostridia bacterium | reverse complement strand
TGCTTTGCAGTAGCAAATCACAGATTTTCGAGGTGCCTGTGCTACACCGAGAAAATCGTTATGTGTTGTTTTGCTTTACAAAACAACACGATTTGCGCGAAATCTTGCGCAAAGCTGATTAAAAGTTTTGCGGAGCTTTTTCAAAAGCGACCCATTTTGTTTTTAACTAACTATTCGATAAATCCCAATTTATATAATAAAGGACGGAAAATAAATTTCCGTCCTCATTTTTTCACTTTTTATTTCCTTGACAACTACCGGAGCAGGATTTACCATAGGGACAACCAACGCATTTATTCCCTTTTTTCTTCTCGCGATAGAGATAGAAGGAAATCCCTGCTGCGATAAGCACCAAAACTACAATTACAATAATATCTTCAATTCTCATTTTTGTTATTTTTTTGATTATGCTTTTTGTGATTTAAGAGAATATTCCCTTTTCATTTTCTTTTCCGTTCTGTCGATAAGAATAGAAATGATAAGAATGAATATCAAAACAGCCATAAGTCCTGCCAATGCCGCACCAACGTTGAGTGTTTCGGGAGCTACGACAAGTGTACCGATTGTATATACAAGATATGCCACTGTATAACCTATACCAAGCTGGAGCCCAATTCCGCCCCAGAGCCATTTTGCGCTCTTCATCTCGGCGTTCATAGCACCGATAGCCGCAAAGCAAGGCGGTGTGTAAAGATTGAACATAAGATATGCAAGAGCCGCAATCTTGGAAATTGCTAAAATACCCGCAACCTCAGCACCTGCGCCCTCCATCATTGCAAGCTCCTCTGTGTCGATGAGGTTTTCAAGTCCAACAAAGCAAACTGCAAGTGTACCAACAACGTTTTCTTTAGCAATAAAGCCCGTAACTGCCGCTGCCGCAAGCTCCCAAGAAAGCACACCAACGATGGGGAAAAGAATGTATGCAAATGGAGAAGCAATGGACGCAAGAATGGAAGAATCCGCACTCTCTGCAACAGTAAAGCTCCAAGTAAACGTTTGCATAATCTGAACTGCCATATTGCAAAGCAAAATGATAGTTGCCGCTTTTACTATGTAAGACCAACCTCTTGCGCACATTGACTTGAATGCGCCAAGGAATGAAGGTGTTTTATATTCGGGAAGTTCAATGATAAAGAATGACTTTCTTGCCTTGTGGCCCGTGATCTTGTTAATAAGAAGCGCGCCAAAGAAGATAAGAATGATACCTGCAAGGTACATTACTGTGCTAACCCAACCCGCATCGTCGAAGAATGCACCTGCAAAAAGTGCAATAACGGGAATCTTCGCACCGCAGGGCATAAAGGGTGCAAGCATTGCCGTCGCACGTCTTTCGCGCTCGTTTCTGATGGTACGGCTCGCCATAATTCCAGGAACTGCACAACCTACTGTGATTACGAAAGGAATAACACTCTTACCCGAAAGTCCTACTCTTTTAAAAATGGGGTCAAGCACAACTGCAACACGGCTCATATATCCGCAGTCCTCAAGAAGCGCGATGAGGAAGTACATTACCATAACGAGTGGCAAGAAGCCGACAACGGCAACTACACCACCGATAACTCCGTCAACTAAAATTGCGGAAAGCAAGGGGTTTGCGTCTGCTAAAAGCTCGCCCACTCCACCTTGGAATGCTTCAAGCCAACCAACTAAAAGGTCTGCAACGGGTGCGCCCACCCAAACCTGCGAAATTTGGAAAACAAGAAACATTACAACTGCAAAAATCGGAATGCCAAGCCATTTGTTTGTGAGAACGTCGTCGATTTTATCTGAAAAGCTAATGTCTTTTGTAAGCACCTTTCTGCTCTCAACCTCTTTTACTATTTTGTTTACAAAAGCAAATCTCTTTCTGTCAGCTGCAACAACTGCTTCCTTGCTTGTAAGGTCAATATCCCCCTGAACATAAGGCGCTTTTTGATTAGCTCCTACAACGCTAACAGCAGTAGCTATAAGGTCCTTAAGTCCATTTCCACTTGTTGAAACAGTGTTCACAACAGGGCAACCGAGCTTTTTTGAAAGAAGCTCTGCGTTAATTACTGTTTCCTTCTTCTCATTAATATCACTCTTATTGAGCGCAACCACCACGGGAATACCAAGTTCAAGGAGCTGTGTTGTGAAGAACAAGCTTCTTGAAAGGTTTGACGCGTCAACGATATTGATAATAACATCGGGATTTTCATTTTTAACGTATGCACTCGTTACACTTTCTTCACTTGTGAAAGGTGACATAGAATACGCACCCGGAAGGTCAACTGCGATAAGCTCCTTGCCCGAAGTATATACAGATTTTATTGGATGTTCTTTTTTGTCAACCGTAACCCCCGCCCAGTTACCGACCTTTTCACTCCTGCCGGTAAGAGCGTTGAACATAGTTGTTTTACCTGAATTAGGATTGCCCGTTAAGGCGATTCTCATGGATTTTTTCCTCCGTTTTATGTAAATAAATTATTAACTAAATTAAATTTAAATTTTGATTTATAGGGGAGTTAGTTAAGTTAAAACCGCTCGCGCCGCTTGGGC
>JAGBYG010000066.1 GCA_017628875.1 Clostridia bacterium | reverse complement strand
GGTTTTTGGCTAATTATTCCGCAGAATTATCGATATTTATAAAATCCATAAACTTCTGCAACGCCTTCTCTTGAAGCTTTGTCGGCGGTTGCTTTTTGGTGCTGACGGTCAAGTGCTTTGAGAATAGGTCAGCGATCATTCGCCGCGCTCGTTTTTCTCCTTGCTCAACGCCGTCATAGTAGCCTCGGCTCGGGCGTTGATTATCAAGTCCTTTTTTGCCCTCGCCTTGCCCTCCGACAGTAGCGTTTTTAAGCTGATACCCTGCGTTAGCATATTTCTTGATATAATACTTTTCTTTCTCATCAAGCTCGGATTCGTGGAAGCATAGAAAATGAACCTCATACCCCGTGGGATTCTCTGCGCTGAAAAATCCGTGCTTCTTGAGTGATAAATCAATGTGCTGATACCCGTTCAAATGGCTTGCGAGGCGTTCCAAAAGGTGCTTGGCTTGCCCTATGTACCCGAACTTGAATCCGTTTTCGTGACGGAGCAGAAAATATATTCCGCTTGTGTTCGGGCAATTCGGCGCGACCTCTAAAATCTTACGCTCACATTCCGCTTTTCGTGCGTATATTTGGCGGTAGTTCATCCAATCTTTCTCCATTTCTTGTCCTTGAACTCATAGACACCATCAACCAATTTTGCATCGCAATTCACTTGATGCTGACCGCCGTTTCCACAACCACAAGAAATTCCCATTTCTTCGACAATTCCCCAAATGGTAGGCCATCCGTCACGGCTTTTGCCCTCTGCAAACACGCTCCCTTTGCAACCAAAAGGATATGTTTTAGAACTCTCAATAAGTTCTGTCCGTGTGCCGATGGAAACCAACTCGATATGGTGCTTGCTACAACATTTCAGAAAACGCAAGGTAAAATCTTCCGCTTCTGCATAGGCTTCCGCAAGAGAATTTGCCCTTGCTTCCAAACACTCGATTTGCTTTTGTAATTCGGTGAATTTATATCCCCATTCCATATTTTGCCTCCTATTTCATAACTTAACCGCCCCACCCCACAATGGAGCAGGGCGGTGTGTGTTTTATTATCAATTCTCGCCCGCGAGGTTTGCCCACAATCAATTTAATTTAATTTTATGAGCAAACACTCACGAGAGCATTAATGCGCTCGTAGTGCGTTTTTAACGGTTAGAACGGGAGGTCTTCGGTATCGTCAACAACCACAAAATCAGAAACGTGCGCCACGTTGTCGAGCCTCTTGAGCGCGGGAACTTTGAAGTCGCCGTTTGCAATCTGCTCAACTGTCTTGATTTCCTTGACTTTGAGCACCGTTCCGATCGTACCGTCCTTCTTCTCATACTCTTCTTCACCGAGAACCACGCCGATGAACTTGCCTGCAAGTCTGCGCTCGTCCCAATCCCACTTGTAGCCGGGGTTGGATTCCTCAAGGCAGTTTGTGAAATGCTTAAACATTCCGAGAGCCTTTTCTTTGTAAGAGCGGATGAAATTGGTTTTGTACTCACCGCCGAATCTTTCATACTGCTTGGTGTAATAGCCTTTATACTCGCCGACGGCTATATCATAGTCAATCTTGAGATACGCGCCCTTCTGCTTCAGTTCATCGAACGGAACATCAACCGCTCCGAGAAGCTCGACGATGTAACCGCCCGCTGCGGGTCTATCAAACTCGCCCGTGCTTGCTTTGATTTCCGAATAATTGCTAATAGGTTTCATTTTTTATTTACTCCTTTTTTAATAGTTCAATTTCACCGCTAAATTGTAGCGGACATTTGCTTCCGATATGCTTCATCGGGTATTCGCTGATTTCTTTTGTTAGTTGGCAAATGCCGTTGTTTCTGCTGAACATAGGGCATTGATAACAAGATACATCAGCGTTATCTTTCCAATCCATCGGGAAATGCACTTGGACGGTACACTCCCCGATGATGTAGGCTTTAACTCCGCTGTCGAAATTAGGACTCATTTGGCGAATCTCCTTGCAGATATTTTTTTAAGCATTCAACTGCATCAATGGGATTTATGCCATAAAAGTGGTGAAATTCTGTATGGCAATTCGCACATAAACACACACACTTTTTTGATTCTTGCAAAATTTTTTCTTTAGATTTTGTGCATCCGCTTGATAATGCAAATTCTTTTTGTGATGGGTCAACGTGATGCCAATGTATCAAATATTTTCGCGTTTCTCCGCATTTAACACAATCGGTTTTTAATTCTTCAATCCACGCTCTGCGCCGTGCAACAAAATCATATTGGTTTTGCAAATCTTTCTGTTTTTGTTCTTCGCTTCGGTTTTTTCTGCGTTCTTTTGTTTTTTCTCTTGCCTTTGAACGGTGAAGTTCCAACCGTTGAGGATCGTTTTTTAATCTTTCTCTTTGCTGTTTAGTTCGGCGTTTGGTGCATTCAGCGCATTCGTCCGAATACACCTCTTTGCCTCTCCACTTTTTATAAAATTCCTCAATCGGCTTCAACACTCCACACGAACGGCATTTTTTGAATTCTTCCTTTGTTGAGTTCATCAAAATCCATAAAACTCCACTATGCGATTGTCAACCGTCTTGAGGTCGTTTTCAATCTCAAGATCAAACATATCTTCGGGAGATTTTGCAATATCATTCGACCCGCCTTGCGTTTTGAAATAATGCCTCTGTCCGTTGGTCATACAATGCAAGCAGACCGTGAACATTCCTTCGATACAGACTTTTTCATCAAGGAGCTTTCCGATCGTTCTCACTTTGACCTCTCCGATGTCATTGCTGATCTCGTGCATCATAAAATACACTCGCACATCTTCAGGGAGTTCTCTTTTGATAAACTGAATCAAACTCCAAAATTGGTCGCCGATTGTGTTGAAAAGATCAAAGGTACTTGAACCGCCCTTCGGGTTGCTATGCCCCGACATAAAGGTGTCCGTCATCAAATATCCCGCATCATCAATGACCGCGATTTTGCACGGCATTTTTGAGAGCTGACTTTTGATTTTTTCATAGTTGGTGGTACGCGCTTCATACTTGAATTTTTTCGGGAACGGCAATCTTTTTGAAATTACATTTACAAAGAATATTTCATCCTCTGCGAAGTTCTTCAAAGACCGGCTCTTGCCCGAGCCCGATTTTCCGTAGATTAAGATAGGTTCAGCCATAACAATTTCCTCCTTTTACGTTTGGCTTTTTAATTGTTGTTCAAATAACTTGCGATCAGCATTCTTGCGAGTGCTGACATTGTCATACCGCTATCATCCGCGGCTTTCTCAAATCTGCTTTTTTCTTCGGGTGACAGCTTAATCATAAGATTCTCACTTCTCACCCTTGATCTGTTTTCTCTCGCATTCTTCAAAGCTTATCCCTCCCTTCTGCAAGTGCTTCGCCGATAAAGTCAAGGTCTTCATCGATGTATGCGCTACAATCTACATTTGGCATATTCTCGCGGATGTGCTTGCGGAGTATCTCGTTAATGTCGGCGGGGTCGAGGAGTGAAGCAAGAAGGGCGTTGATTTCTACCGAAATATTCTCACCGATCGAGATATTATAAATCGCATCGAAATCCTCGCGCTTTTCGTTAATGCAATGAATGCACACGCCGCCGTGAATCTCGTCCGAGCCGTATTCTTCACCGCAGAGCTCGCATTTCTTTGTTTCCTCAAAATCGCCGCCACAATGAGGGCAAGATGCCATATT
>JAGBYG010000065.1 GCA_017628875.1 Clostridia bacterium | reverse complement strand
AGTAAATTTTAGAAAAAGCAATCCAAAATGGATTGGTTTTCGTAGTTCGGTCTGTAAAATCCACGTTGAAAATTTATTTTCATAAGAGGATTTTAGAGAGCGGACCGATAATTCACTTGTGAATTATCAAAAATTTACGTAAAGTCTGCAGAAACCTGCGCGATTGTTTTGCCGCGCTTTTTTAAAAGCGCGCGCCCGCCGCGCAGGCGATCTTAACGTTAACTAACTCCCCGACAAATCAAAATTTGAGCATCAATAAACGAAAACACCGAGGACAAAATCCTCGGTGTTAATTTTATTACCAAATAATAATTCTCTTTTCGGGTGCGATATACATTTGGTCATTTTCGGTAACGTCAAATGCTTCGTACCACTCCTTAAAGTTTCTGGGGGGCATATTTGCGCGGAGGAGTGTAGGGCCGTGAACGTCAACTGCCAAAAGGAGTTTGCGATATTCATCTCTTGCCTTTTGACACCAAACGCGAGCCCAGTTAGAGAAGTATTCCTCGTAGGATGAGCCCTCTGTTCTTGACATAATATCAAGTGTTACTGACATACCGCCGTTATCCGCCATATTTTCGCTAACGATGAACGCACCGTTTACTCTACCCCAAGGAAGCTCGATACCGTCGAACTGCTCGATCATCTGATTTACCTTTGTTTCGAATCTCTTGAAGTCATCCTCTGTCCACCAGTTATTGATGTTACCGTTTTCGTCACATTTTGCGCCGTTTGAGTCAAATGCGTGTGAAATTTCGTGACCGATAACTGCACCGATACCGCCAAGGTTTTCGCTTCTTGTCTGCTTCAATGAGTAGAAGGGAGGCTGAAGAATTGCGGCAGGGAAGGTGATGTCATTTACGAATGGGTCGTAGCACGCGTTAACCATATGGCCGGGCATTGCCCAATTTTCAGGATTTGTGGGCTGATCAAGCTTTTCAAGCATATCCAATGTGCGAATTTCGCTGAGAGAGAGCATAATATCAAAGAGGGAATCCTCGGGATTGAACACGAGCTTTTCATAAATAGCTCTTACCTTGTCGGGATAACCCATCTTTACACCCATTGTGGAGAGCTTGAGGATTGCCTTTTCTCTTGTTGCTTCGCCAAGAATTTCGTTTGTCTTGATTCTTGCCTTATATGTATCAATGATCTGATATACGATTTCAGTAATATCCTTCTTTGCTTCTTCACCGAAGTATTTATCGCCGTAGTAGATACCAACGGGCTCGGAATATGTGCCGGAAGCGAGATTATAAGCGAATTTTTCGATAGATGACATTACTGCAACACCTGTGATAGCGCGCAGATACATACCGCCCATTTCACGAAGCTCCTCGGAAAGATATGAGCAGGACGAAAGAAGTCCCTTAACGTATGCCCAGTGCTTGTAGAGCTCAAGTGTGTCTGCGTTGAGAACGCTTGCAAAGGATTCGAAAAATCTTGGTTCTGTAACTACGATTGTTTCGGGAACGTGACCGAACAAATCGGTAAGAATTGCGCCAAAATCAATAGTTGAGAGCATAGAAGCAACCTCATTTGTCGCCATAGGATTATACATTTCAACGTATTTTGACCATTCCTCGTTTGTTTTAACAAGTCCTGCAAGGATTTCATCGAATGCGAGGGTATCGGCTACGTATTTGTCCTGATCCTCGGGAGAGAGGTCGGTTTTTGCCATAACTGCCTTTGTTGCAGCTGTCCAAAGTCCGAGAAGCTGTTCCTTCTGAGCAGCCATTTCAGGTCTGTAGTAGGTTGCATCGGGAAGAATTACGCCTGCGCCCTGAATATAAACAAGGTGCTGCTTTGTGTTCTTCATATCCGTTTCAACACCAACGTTAACGGGTGTGGGAATATTTTTGATAGTCAACATCTTGAACAAACGGCTGAAGTCCTCAACAGTTTTGATTTCATTAAGAACTGCAAGATTTTTGAGAGCGGGAGCAATGCCGTCCTTTGCCTTTCTTTCGCTGTCCATAGCGATTGCATAAAGCTCGCAAGCGCGTCCCAGATACTCGTTGGGATATGATTTGTTTGCGGACATTTCTTCAAATTCTTTCATCATGATCTTTTCTACACCGTCTGCAAGTTGTGCAAAACCGCCCGCTGTGGGCTTGTCATCGGGGATCACAAGCGCATCAAGTGTTTCTTGGTTGACGTATGTATAAAGATCGTCTTGAATTCTTACTTTTTCCATAATTGTTTACCTCTTTTCTGTTTTTTCTTTGATTATAACACAAAAATTTTGATAGTGCAATACATTTTGGCGTACAAAGATAGAAAAATTGCTACTTTAGGTTGCTTTCTTCAAACAAATTGGGATTTATCGAATAGTTAGTTAAAAACAAAATCGCTCAAGCCGCTTGGGCTCCTACTTTTTTGAAAAAAAGTAGGCAAAAAACTTTTATCGCGCTACGCCCAAGAATCGTATAGTTTGAGCGATAAAAGGTTAGTGCTGATTTGAGGTAAATTTTCGATAAAACACGAGTGTT
>JAGBYG010000064.1 GCA_017628875.1 Clostridia bacterium | reverse complement strand
GGTTTTTGGCTAATTATTCCGCAGAATTATCGATATTTATAAAATCCATAAACTTCTGCAACGCCTTCTCTTGAAGCTTTGTCGGCGGTTGCTTTTTGGTGCTGACGGTCAAGTGCTTTGAGAATAGGTCAGCGATCATTCTCCGCGCTCGTTTCTCACCTTGCTCAATGCCGTCATAGTAGCCTCGACTCGGTCGCTGATTGTCGAGCCCCTTTTTGCCCTTGCCTTGGCTTCCTGTAGTACTGTTTTTTAGTTGGAAACCTGCATCAGCGGCTTTCTTGATATAGTATTGCTCTTTCTCGTTGCACTCCTCCGCAGGGCATTTGCAAAGGATATTCACCTTGTAGCCGTAGGGATTTTCTTGGCTATATAAGCCGTGTTTCTTGATTGATAGGTCAATATGCTGATAGCCCACCAAATGCTCCCCAAGCCTCGTTAAAAGACTTTTGGAAGCGAGCCCTACATAGGCAAACTTAAAGCCGTCCTCGTCAACGCGGGTAAAGCAATAGATACCGCTTTCGTGTGTTGCTTGCGGACACACCTCTTTTATCCGCTTCTCACATTCCGCTTTTCGGGCGTATATTTGGCGGTAGTTCATTCACAATCTTCCTCTGTGTCGATTTGCGGATTTTTTTCGACTTTGGGATATCTTTGTGCAATTCTATGCTGACAGCTACAATGCGGACAATCGAAGCTGTCATATATAGCACCGCCACCATTGAACGCATTTGAAATGGATGTGGGTTCTGCAGATAAATATCGGTTTTGACTTTTCAAAGAAAATCTGCGTTTACAATAGCAACATTTCATATTTTACCTCCAATTTGTGTTTTATTATCAATTCTCGCCCGCGAGGTTTGCCCACAATCAATTTAATTTAATTTTATGAGCAAACACTCACGGAAATATTAAAACGCTTGTGGCGTGTTTTCGCGCCTAAAAAGGCAACTCCTCCGAATCGTTAACAATCACAAAATCAGAAACGTGTGCCACGTTGTCGAGCCTCTTGAGCGCGGGAACTTTGAAGTCGCCGTTTGCAATCTGCTCAACGGTCTTGATTTCCTTAACCTTGAGTATCGTTCCGATCGTACCGTCCTTCTTCTCATACTCTTCTTCACCGAGAACCACGCCGATGAACTTGCCTGCAAGTCTGCGCTCGTCCCAATCCCAATGATATCCGGGGTTGGATTCCTCAAGGCAATTTGTGAAGTGCTTGAACATTCCAAGAGCCTTTTCTTTGTAAGAGCGGATGAAGTTAGTCTTGTACTCACCACCGAATCTTTCGTACTGTTTGGTGTAGTATCCCTTGAACTCGCCCACCGCTATATCATAGTCAATCTTGAGATATGCGCCTTTCTGCTTGAGTTCATCGAACGGAACATCAACCGCTCCGAGAAGCTCGACGATGTAACCACCCGCCGCAGGTCTGTCGAACTCGCCCGTGCTTGCCTTAATTTCCGAATAGTTGCTAATAGGTTTCATTTTTTATTTACTCCTTTTTTAATAGTTCAATTTCACCGCTAAATTGTAGCGGACATTTGCTTCCGATGTGCTTCATCGGGTATTCGCTGATTTCTTTTGTTAGTTGGCAAATGCCATTGTTTCTGCTGAACATCGGACATTGATAGCACGATACATCCGCATTGTCTTTCCAATCCATCGGGAAATGCACTTGGACGGTACACTCCCCGATGATGTAGGCTTTCACGCCCGAATCGAAATTAGGACTCATTGCTTCCTATTTCCCAATATTCGCGGATAGCTCTGTCAACCGCCTTGAGATCGTTGTCAATTAAGGCAGAGTCAAACAACCCCATCGGACTCTTTACGGTATCTTGACCGTTGTTCTGCGTACTGAACATATATCTTCCGTCCTGTACCACAGTTTTCAAAACAATGGTGAATCTGCCCTCTACTGTTACATAGTTGTCAAGCATTTTGCCAATAGTCTTGAAGTGTTCTCGCCCGTCATCCGATTGGTCGGAATGCCCCATAAAGTAAACAACTTTATCGTCGGGGAGAGCCGCCGCAAATTCGATAAGCTGATTAAATGATACCGCCATATCGGTGTATTTTTGATACCCCGTCTGCTTTGCGGTGCGCATAAATTCATTGACCATAAGGTAGGTCGAATCGTCAATTACTATTGACTTGCGCTCTGTCTGCGATATTGCAGACATAATCTTTTGGTAGTTGTCCGAATTATACGGCTTGATGTTTCCTCGGAACGGCAGAGGCTTGCCCGATACATTAATCACCGCAACCTCTTCGTGCTTGAAGTTTCTCAAGCTCGTGGACTTGCCCGTTCCACTTTGCCCATAAATCATACATAAGATAGCCATAACAATTTCCTCCTTTTACGTTTGGCTTTTTAATTGTTGTTCAAATAACTTGCGATCAGCATTCTTGCGAGTGCCGACATTGTCATACCGCTATCATCCGCGGCTTTCTCGAATCTGCTTTTTTCTTCGGGTGACAGCTTAATCATAAGGTTTTCGCTCCTTACCCTCGCTCTGTCTTCTCTTGCATTCTTCAAAGCTTATCCCTCCCTTCTGCAAGTGCTTCACCGATATAATCAAGGTCTTCATCGATGTATGCGCTACAATCTACATTCGGCATATTATCGCGGATGTGCTTGCGGAGTATCTCGTTAATGTCGGCGGGGTCGAGAAGTGTAGCAATCAGCGCATTGATCTCAACGGAAGCATTCTCGCCAATAGAGATATTATAAATAGCATCGAAGTTCTCACGCTTCTCATTAATGCAATGAATGCACACGCCGCCGTGAATCTCGTCCGAGCCGTATTCTTCACCGCAGAGCTCGCATTTCTTTGTTTCCTCAAAATCGCCGCCACAATGAGGGCAAGATGCCATATTCTCATAGGCGTAATCACCGCCGACGAATCCGCGGAGCTCTCTCTCCTCGCTCGGTTCTTCAAAAATCTTTCCACATTTCAAACATTTGTAAGCCATTTTATTTATTTTCCTTTCTTTGTTGTGGGCGGTTTTGCCGCCGCCCTCGGCGTGGGTGGTTTACTGCATTATGCGTTTTAAGTCTGCGTTATTCCAAACAGGAATTGAGTTGCCGTTATTGTATATTGCCCATACGCTGAAATTCTGTACTTGCACAAAGTGCTTGACGATTCTTTCATCGGTCGTTGTTTTGCCGAGGTGTGTGCCGTTTTTGATAAGCACGTAAACATTCTTGTTTTCGTTCAGCTCCGCTTTAGATTCAAACATTGCCGTTCTCTTGATTTCTGCAATCTGTAATGCGTTCATTTCCTTGTTTCCTTTTCTTGTTAGGGGTGTTCCCTTTCGTTGTGACTATATTATACCATATTTTTGCCCATTTGTCAATACCTTTTTATAAACTTTTTTGCATTTTTTCAACATTTTTTATTTTTTGTGTATTTTGTTCGTGAAATTTGCGTAAAAGTTGCGCGTTTAGATCGTACACAATCGGGCGCGTTTGTGCTATAATGCAAGTGAGGTGATGAAATGAATATAACGCAGTTTATTAAGTCCCATAAAGAACTCGCCAAGCTTCCTTTTCTCGTTGTGTTCCGTACCATTCAAATATTAATGACAATGGGAATGCTGAAAAGCACCGAGGGCAACACCGATGGCGTGGATAGAGTATAACGCTAACCCAAGGGGGCGCAAAGTCGGAGACTGCACCGTCCGCGCTATATCAAAAGCTGTGTGCGAAACGTGGGAGGATTCATATTCGGGTATCGCGCTGCAAGGCTTTTTGATGTGCGATATGCCATCTGCGAACTCGGTGACAACCGCTTACCTAAAGCGCAAAGGGTACAAACGGCGCACAATTCCCGATGATTGCCCCGAATGCTACACGGTGGAAGATTTTTGCCAAGATCATCCACACGGCACGTATATTCTCGGAATCGGCAACCACCTCGTCGCGGTTATTGACGGCGATTGGTACGACGCTTGGGATTCCGGCAATGAAATACCGATATATTATTTTACGAAAGAGGAATAAACGATGAACTATTATGCACCTTTTTACAGACCTTCATACTATCCGCAGATGCCTATGCAGAATCCTCCCGAAAGTCAAAACCAATTCGGGCAGTATCAGCAACAGATGCAGATGCCGATGCAGAATCAGCCTACACCGCAACCCTCTAACGATATGATATGGGTACTCGGCGAGATTGAGGCGCAGAGCTATCCCGTCGCACCAAACAACACCGTCACCCTTTGGGACAAAAACGAAACAACAATATATATTAAATCGGTGAACGCTCAAGGCATACCCTCAATGCGTATTCTCGACTTTTCCGAGCGTATTCCTAACGCGCCCAAAACCGCCGAGAAGCACGAATGCCATTGCGGTGATAACTTCGTAAGCAAAGACAAGTTCACGGCGTTGGAGAAAAAATTTGAAGCTCTCGAAGCAAAATTCAACAGCATTTCGGCTGTCACTTCCAATATGGAGGATAATTGACAATGGCCAACCCTCTTTACAACCAACTCGGCAACCCCGCGCCCGCTAACGACGGCGGTCTCTCGCAGTTCATAAACCAAGTGCAAGAGATGCGGAGAACCTTCAACGGCAACCCTCGCGCGGAGGTTGAAAGACTTCTCAATTCGGGGCAGATGTCGCAACAGCAATTCAATCAATTTGCTCAAATGGCAAATCAAATAAGGGCGTTAATGCCCAAACACTAACGGCAAAGATCAAGAGCGTACGGCTTGATTTAGCATAAATTATTTTATGAAAGGAAATACCTAAAATGTCTCTTACTACAAGTGAAATGACCCCCGCTGATCTCGCGGCTGTTTGTGGAAATAACAGAAACAACGATGGCTTCGGCTTCGGTGGCGATGGCGCGTGGTGGATCATCATCCTTCTCCTCTTTGGTTGGGGCGGTCGTGGCTTCGGCGGTGGCTTTGGTGGTGGCAATGGTGGCTGTTATGCACCTTGCGCTACTCAAGCAGATGTTCGCGCGGCTGTCGATCAGCAGACTCTCATCAGCAAGATTGATCAGCAGACTTACGGACTCGCTGACAGCTTTACTGCACTCAATAACACCCTCAACAACAACTTCCGCGGAATCGACAATGCGATCTGCACTCTCGGTTATCAGAACCAAGCAGGCGTGAACGCTCTTTCCGCACAGCTTGCACAATGTTGCTGTGATACCAAGAGCGCAATCAAGGATGTCAACACCGGCATCGAACGCGCAGGTTGGAATCTCTCCAAGCAAATCTCCGATTGTTGCTGTGATGTAGAAAAGATGAATCTGCAGAGCAGATTTGATGCTCAGGCATACAACTGCAACACTCTCCAAGCTATCGACAAGCTTGGTGACAGAATCATCGACTATATGAGCAACGAGAAGGTTCAGGCTCTCCGTGACGAGAATCAAGCACTCCGTCTCGCGGCTTCGCAGAGCGCACAGAACGCTTTCATCACCGCAAATCAAGAAGCACAGACAGCAGAACTCATCCGCAGACTCGGTCTTGATAGACAGACTTGCCCGATTCCCGCGTATGTTGTCCCTAATCCGAACTGTTGCTATCAGTACAACGTAACCCCTGCAAATAACTGCGGTTGCGGCGGCTCTTTCTAATTGAATAGAAAGACTTACTTTTCCCATCGTGGAAATGGTCAGCTAAATAGCTGATACTGTTTACAAAGGCGGTGGGGTAGAAATATCTCACCGCTAAATCTATTGAAGAAAGGAATTTTATATTATGGCGGCTGAATACAGCAAAACCGAATTGCAGACCGTTGCTGAAAATGCAAATATTTTATTTGATGACGGTGATCGTTGTTGCAAAAAGGGTTTTATAACCCACAGAGACGGTGCAGGAATATTCCGTCTCAAGGGCGCACGCAATGCGTGTAAGACTATTTACAGAGTCCACTTTAACGCAAATATCGCAGTAGCGGAGGGCGGTACCGTCGGCGCGATCTCTGTTTCTCTCCAAGAGGACGGCGAAACGCTCGGCAATGCTACGGCTATCGTAACTCCCGCGGCTATCGGTGACTTTTTCAACGTTTCGCTCTCCACATTCATCGTCATCCCTTGCGATTGTTGCGTGACAATCTCTGTAGAAAATACAAGCGACGGCACGGCGATTGATGTTCAAAATGCAAACATCATCATTGACCGTGTAGCGTAAGAAAGGAGAAAAACTATGCATAAACTCAAAGAAATGCTTATGGAAGAGCTCTATGAGTATGAGGAAAAAGCCAAGAAAGCAAATGGCGGCAAAATCTCTATGCAAGAGCTTGAGAAAATCCACAAACTGACCGATACCGTTAAAAACATCGACAAGATCGAAATGCTTGAAGAGGGTGGCGGTTATTCCGAAGAGAGCCGATGGATGGCTGATGGCAGAATGTACGGCACATCCTACGATGACGGCACTTCTTACGCTCGCGGTCGCGGCAGAAACGCAAAGCGAGATTCTATGGGTCGCTACTCAAGCGAGGGTGAATCCTATCGAGGCGGTTCTTCTTACAATGACGGAATGTCTTATGAAAGAGGCGGAAACCGTGGCAATATGGGCGGTCACGGTGGATATTCCCGTGAAGGTGCAAAAGAACACCTTGTGAGAAAAGCCGAGGAAATGATGGATATGGCGCAGACCGAAGAAGAACGCCGTGCAATCCATAAATTCATCAAAAACCTCGAAGAAGATTAAGGAGTAAGCAATGATTACCGAAAAGGAGCTTTTACAAGCCATAAGAGAGTGTGAAGCAGAACCAATCACTCCGAGCAAAATCGGGAAACTCGCCGATTTTTATATCATATA
This sequence comes from Clostridia bacterium, assembly GCA_017628875.1. GTDB lineage: Bacteria > Bacillota > Clostridia > Oscillospirales > CAG-272 > RGIG4608. The sequence goes on along the minus strand of JAGBYG010000064.1, from coordinate 4,673 downwards.
TGACCACCTTTTCGGCGTGCCTTATGAAGCCGATTATAGCTATTCAAACAAGGTCGGAAAACCAATGATCGAAACCACGAGCGACACAGAATTTTTGAAAGCAGTAAACGGCAAACCGTCCGACAAAGTTTGGGCGATTCTTGATGAAATAATGGAAGTTGTCAAGACACTTCACCCCAAGATGTATGACAAAGCCATTGACAAAATCAGCGATTTGTAAAAAAATCGGGGCGGTAGTTGATACCGCCCTTTGTTTTTTATTCCCATTTTTCTTTTGAGATTCTTGATAACCCTTCGCATTTGTTTTCAATGCGTAGCATTACCTCTTGAATCTGCAATCTCAATCTGTGAATTTTAGCTTTACTGCAAGCGCGAGGGATGAAACCTATAACCTCGCGGCGTTCTTCAAGAGTCTTGATTAATTCGTTTTGTAAATTTTTAAGTAATTCAAAATCGCTCATTTGTTTTCCTCCGTCATTTCTTTTTCAAGGGTGTTGATACTCCATTCGACTTCCGAGCGTGTAAAGTGATATTGTGGAATGCGACCTAAATCACTCTTCAACCTCTCCGCAAACTCCTTGATTGCTTCGGCTCGCAATTCGTGATACATCTCTGTATGCCTTTCTATCCTCTCAATCTCCGCCTTTTGGCGGTTTATGAGGGCGAGGGCATCTTCACACAAGTACCTCAACGGAATGCCTTGATAGGTGAAGTAACCCTCTCTGCCAACCGTGTTTTTAGCGCAAACCTCCAACGCCTTAATGATCTGCTCATCCGTGAATTTGTGGTCGGTCATTCCATAGCCTCCTTAATCAAAGTAACGATTTCGTCATAAGATTGTTTTACTTCAAAATGATCTTGATCCATTGCATTGGGAGTAACGAACGCTAAATAAATCGTGCAAGTATCATTGAAGTTGTGTTCACGCACTTCTTCAATGTGTCTTACGTTTATTAGAATTCTGTTTCCGTACTCGTTGCGAATCTCAATAAAGCCTTTCATTCCCCGCTCCTTTCCGCAAGTGCTTTCTCGGCTTGCTCTTTGTTTACTTCGTTGAAAAAGTTCTCTGCAATTTCAACAAATTCTTTGTGACATTCCTCACATATGTCGCCTGATACCTTTCGGTCGCCGAACAATATATCGGTATCTTTCAAAAATGCAACGCGGTGAATACCCCCAACATCGCCTTCGCTGTCGGGGAAAAATTCTTTTCCGCACCGATCACAAACAAATTTATACTTCGGTGATAATTGGACTATCATTTCTCGCTCTCCGTGTATTTCTTTTTGAGTTCTTCAACAAATCCCTCGATACCTCTCAAGGCATTGATTTTGCCGCTGATTTCAAGAAGCAATTCGGTATCGTAAGCAAGCTCTGCGTGGCGTTCGATGTGCTCTTTTCTTGCGCGATAATTGCTCTCAAGCGCGGCAACGATTTCTTTCTCGATCGCGCAACAGATTTTATTGGCAACCTCTGCCTTGGCATTCTCAAGCTGTGTGTCTTTTGCGAAGTACAACGCTTCAACACGCTCAAGCTCTCTTGCCACTCGGTCGAATTCTGCCCTCGGTACGACATCGGCGGTGGGAATATGTTTTATATTTGATATATCGTCTTGTATTGCGGCTATACAACCTTTTCTAAAATCTCCTATATCAAGCTCGATTTCGGAAAATGTTAAAGAATTTTCAAGAATTTTCAAAGCCGCTTCGCGCTCTATATATTCCTTTTCTGACATATCATTCACCGCCTTTTCGTTCAAGTTCAAAATCGGGGCAATGGTAGGGTTCAAACCATTCTCCGATGATCGGCAAACTTTGCCATAATTCACGCAACTGGTAATTTAATATGTGAATGCAGCAGCACATTAAATCCTTGTGATGCTTTTCATATACGCACTCCATTCCGAGTGGAGCGCACGGACAAATGCCCATTATCAATCACCGCCTTTCATCTTCGCATAACTGCAAAAATCTGTATCGTCCGAATATTCGTTAACAAGTCCGTTGCACGGATTTTCGCATCTTCCAATGATACTGCCGTGTGTACGCGGTTCCCACCATACACACTCCTTACACCGCACAACTTTGACATACCCCGCTTCAACCGCCCTCTCGGCGTATCGGAGCGCATCACAAGCACTTACGGGATTGCATACATCGTTGCAATTAAGTTTGACTCGGCAAATATCTTTTGCCATCTGCAATATCTGCTGTTGTTTTTCCATCACTCACCTCCGCAATTACTTCCTACCGGTCGAACCGATACCGCCGCGGTCTTTTCCGCCAAGGCGGTCAACTTCGATGAGCTTCACCTTCGGCATCTTTTTTACGATCCTGAACTGGCAGATCCTGTCGCCCTTGTGAATAACGGTATCCTCGATGGCGATCGCGGGGAAGTGCCAAATGTCATTGTCGCCCGAATAGCTGTTGTCAATGATTCCCTGCGAGTTGGCAAGAATGATGCCGAACTTTGAGGGAGTGCTACTGCGTGGAAGTACGTGCGCCTCATAACCGCGCGGGAGCTTCATCGAGATACCGAGCGAGATAAGCTTGTACTCTCCGCACGTAATCCTGCAATCCTCTGCAGCTCTGAGGTCGATCCAATCGCCGATCTCAATTTTCTTGATACGTTCGATGTCTGCGTGATACTTGATTAAGATTCTTTTCATTTTCTGTGTTTCCTTTGATATTTAATGATACTTTGGTTTACATACCCGATAACATCGGAATATCTTAATTTTTCGCGCCTTAATTCTTGGAGCTTTGATTGATATTCGGCATAATCGGGACAGCTATCGTGATATTTACAAGGGCACTTGTCGCAAGTGTAACAAGGTGAATGAAGCATTAATATCTCCAATTAGTGCGAATATCAACATAGCGGTTGCGGTATTTGTTGCGCTTCATTCTCTTGCGCCTTTCGCGGCTTTCAGCAACCCACTCGATAAATCCCATTATTAAACAAGTGGCGATCAAAATTCCTGCGCCATATATCAAGCACACCACAAAAAAGTCAAAATCGTTTGCTTTTGAAATCTCAAGAAAATACATTATTTTTTCCTCCTCTGCATTTTTTCTCTTTCGGTCTCGATCAGCCAACGCAAATAGTCCGATACATTCATCTCGTGACGATGTGCATCTTTTTTGAGTTCTTCATATTCCGCTTGCGTTTGACGGAATACAGTTTGACGAATTTTCATTGTTTTATCACCTTTCTTTATTTATCTGTGGGCGGTTGTAAGTCGCCCTTGTTCCGAAATCATCCAAGATAAAGATAATCCATAAAATTCTGATACACAGAAATTCTTAATTTTACAATTTGAGGGATTATGTGGTTTTCCAGTTTGTCGAGGTCTTTTTTGCATTTTTCGCAAAGCTGACATTCTTTGCTCTCAAATGTAGAGCCGTTCACAAACTCATAAGGGATTCGGACGTTTTGCGGATTTTTTGTTTCACACCCACATCTATCACAATAATGCTTTATCATAATTTATTGAACCTCAATTCTTCAAGTGTGTTTATGCTTGTTTTGATTTGCATATTCATTTGCTTTGTCTATATAGATAAACCCCATTGAATGCAACCAAGAAATAACGTTTTGTGCACAATTTAAGACATTGTTTTCTTTTGCCCATTCTTCAAAACATTTTGCTAAAACGAGCCTGTTTGAAAACCAAAAACATCCTTGATTTATTGTTGGATATCCCATAATAATTATTTTTGCCCTTGCACGGTCAAAGTCATCCTTGATTTCCGAAAAGTCAATAGCATCTGCATCAATCAATCTCACGATTTATAACCTCCAATCCATATTTACCAAACAAACCATTTTCTTTTATTTGCCATTCATCGAAAGACATCAATTCATATCTGCCCTCGCTGAATAGGTCTTTATAACACAATCGGCAAACAAAATAATCACGGAGCATTGCTCTTTCATTCATAAAATTATATATTCCGTGTTCTGCACAATCGGAGAAAAACTTTTCTTTCTCCGATGTGCATTTTACCGCAAATTCTGTTTCTTTGAACTTTTGCCAATCCATTACGCGCCCTCTCTTAACTCTTTCGCGAGTTCTTCGGGAAGATACATTTTAGTTCCAAGACGCTTTACATAAGGTTTGGTATTCAATCCATAAACCATCATCATATCTTCACTCTGCAAATTTTCGCCATTGTAAGAATGTCTTACAAAAACCTTATTATCAACATTTACAATATCAAAAACAGAATTTCCAATTTTCATTTTTTAAATCCTTTTTGTTTGGGGTGTCCCTTTTTCTTTGTATATATTATATCACAAATCTATACATTTGTCAACCCCTTTTGCGAAAAAAGTTTGAAATTTTTATAATTTTTTCAAACAAAAGACCGAGAGCATCAACGCCCTCGGCTTTTGTGTAATATTATAAATGTTTGAATAATTGCTCTTGCGCCCGATAAACGATATTTTGCACGTTTCGGACAGATGTGTCGAATTCCTCGGCTAATGCCTCAAACTTCACGCGATCAATGAGCCTCCGCTTGTAAATTGCCCTCGCCTTTTCGCCTCTTACATAGCGGTCTATCATTTCCGCAAGCTCGATATTATCGTATCGGTCGATGCGTTCATCTATTCTCAAGTATCCGCACCTCCATACCAACGAGCCGCGCGAAATCAATTTCCTCTTGCAT
>JAGBYG010000063.1 GCA_017628875.1 Clostridia bacterium | reverse complement strand
GAGCGGGTCGTCGGGGACGCCGACCCCTACGGCTTGCTCGGATTGGCGGGAGGGAAGACCCCTCCCCTACATTTGGGCTGATTAAAAATTAACATTTTACTTTATATTACTTGACATCTCGGGGGTATTTAGGGTATAATAATTATATAAAATGAGGTATTATATGCCTTAAATAAGTTTTTGTGAGGAAAATATGAACGAAGCAAGAATCAGAGAATTAAAAAACATTGCTAACGACGTTAGAATTGGCATTATTGATGCTACGCACGCAGCGAAGTCGGGACATCCCGGTGGTTCGCTTTCGATTGCGGATATTTTGACGTATTTATATTTTGAAAAGCTGAATATTGATCCCCAAAATCCCAAAATGGAGAACAGAGACAGATTCGTTCTGTCGAAGGGACACACGGCTCCTGCGCTTTATTCGACTCTTGCGCACAGGGGATTTTTTCCTGTGGAAGACCTTATCACGCTTCGTAAAATTGATTCATATCTTCAGGGACATCCTGATATGAACAAGATTCCCGGTGTTGATATGTCTGCGGGTTCTTTGGGCCTTGGAATTTCTTCAGCTTGCGGTATGGCTCTTGCGGGCAAGATCGACAACAAGGACTATCGCGTTTACACCATCATCGGTGACGGTGAGAGCGAGGAAGGTCAGGTTTGGGAGGCGGCTATGTTTGCTTCTCACTACAAGCTTGACAATCTTTGTGTTATTCTTGACCTTAACGGACTTCAGATTGATGGCCCAATTACCGAAGTTATGAATCCCACTCCTCACGACAAGAAGTTTGAGGCGTTTGGATTCCACGTTATCACTATTGACGGTCACGATTTTAACGAGATTGAGGCGGCTTTTGCCGAGGCAGAAACAGTTAAAGGACAGCCTACGGTTATTATCGCAAAGACAATCAAGGGTAAGAACGTTTCGTTTATGGAAAACTCGGTGAACTGGCACGGTGCGGCTCCAAACGATGAGCAGCACGCGCAGGCGATTGCCGAGCTTAAGACAAGATTTATATAATAGGAGGGCAAAACAATGGCAGACGTTAAGAAAATAGCAACGAGAGAAGCTTATGGCAACGCGCTTTGCGAGCTCGCTCCAAAATATGATTTCGTAGTGCTTGATGCAGACCTTGCGGCAGCTACAAAGACGGGAATTTTCAAAAAGCAGTATCCAGAAAGATTTTTTGACTGCGGTATTGCAGAGGGCAATATGATGAGCGTTGCGGCAGGTATCGCTTCAACAGGAAAGCCCGTTTTCGCGTCCTCTTTCGCTATGTTCGCTTCAGGTAGAGCTTTTGAACAGGTGAGAAACTCAATAGGTTATCCTCACTTAAACGTAAAAATTGGTGCAACTCACGGTGGCATCTCCGTTGGTGAGGACGGCGCAACGCATCAATGTAATGAGGACTTTGCAACGATGCGCTCAATTCCCGAAATGGTTATTATCAATCCTTGTGATGCAGTTGAAACACGCGCGGCAGTTGAGGCGGCACTTCTCCACGATGGACCCGTTTATATGAGATTTGGCAGATATGCGCTTCCCATTCTCAATGGTGAGGATTACAAATTTGAGCTTGGCAAGGGCGTTTTGATGGCAGACGGTACTGACGTTACTCTTGTTGGTACAGGATTTATGGTTAGCACTTGTCTTGAGGCACGCGAATTTCTTGAAAAAGAGGGAATTAGCGCGCGCGTTATCAATATTCACACGATTAAGCCCATTGACAAGGACATTCTTGTTAAGGCGGCTCGTGAAACAGGTGCGCTTGTTACTGCTGAAGAACACACTATTTACGGCGGTCTTGGATCTGCGGTTGCTGAGGTTTTGGTTGAAAATCATCCCGTTCCTATGGCAAGAGTGGGTGTTGAGGACACGTTTGGAAGAAGTGGTACAGTTCCTGCGCTTATGGAATATTACGGTCTTACTGCCGAGAATATTGCAAAGAAAGCAAAGGAAGTTATTAGTAAGAAATAAGTTAGTTAAGTAAATAGTTAGAGGTCAAAATGCGTTATTTCAAGAACAAATTTTTCTTAATAGCTTTAACCGTGGCTCTTTGCCTGACGGTCTTTTCCGTCGTGCTTTCGGCTTCGGG
>JAGBYG010000062.1 GCA_017628875.1 Clostridia bacterium | reverse complement strand
GGGCTCAACTGTTACGAGATGCCATATATTTGCTGATTTTTCAGGATCGTTTTTGTCTATGCGAATCGCTCGACCACGCATTTGATTGGACAGAACAAAGCTGCCGACAAAGCTTGCCAAAATAAGCGAATTGATGCAAGGGGAATCCCATCCTTCACCGAGAAGCGATTTTGTTCCGATAAGAATTTGGATTTTTCCCTCCTCGAACAGCTTTCCAACGTAATCAACGCCTCGATGGAGCGCACCTGCAAATTCCACTGTACAATAGTCCGTGTTCGCTATGTCTTCTTTTTTATGCTTAACATCAGAAAGATCAATTGCTTTGGGAAGAATAACAAGAGATCCCGAAAGAACTCCGATATTCACATTCAGATTGACACGACGAATTGTTTCAAAAATGCTAACAATATTGACTGAATTGAATTCTTCTGCAGAAGCAATCTTAGCAAGATTCTCTTTCTTGATATAATCAGTCAGGATAAGCATTCTAAGGCGTTCGCCCATTGCCGAAACTTCATTATCTGCTATGCGTTTGATGCTCTCGAGCTTTCCTACAGAAGAAATCAAAGTTCGTTTCAAACGTTCATTCAGATCAAGCGTGACCTTCTTCTTTTCATAAACAGAATGATTCTTTAAGACAGCAACGATCTCCGCTTTCTGTTCTTCAGTAATTAACTCTCCGTTAAGAAGGAACTGTATTGCCGTTTCGGCGTACTGCATTTTGAAGAACGGAAGACCTCTTTTTGCAGTCAGCTCACGGATCAGTTTTTTATTGATTTCAAAGCCATAATATTTCAGCAAGGTAACAAGAGCTATGTACTGCTTAGCATCAGTAAACAGCACCTCATAGTCTTGCTCGGCATTTAAGGATTGGCATACTCCTGAAAACAGATCAAGCTTTCCAAGTTCTTCAATAGCAAGCAAAGCGCGTTCCTTATGCGTGCGAAAGCTCTCAATTTCTGATTCTGTCGGATAATTGAAGTACACGTAGTCCTGATGCGGGCACAAAGTGTTTTGACCGACGAGCTCGGGAACGAAAATCTCTTCATCAATTTCTCCGCAGATGTTCATATATCTGCTCCATTCCGAGCCTTCCGAGTCATACGGAGGTGTAGCCGTAAGAGAAATGATTTTTACATCCTTATCAAGCGCGGAAATAAATTTTTCAAGTGCTTTCTGCCACTCATTCTTGAGATGATGCGCCTCATCAAGACATACGGTTTTTATTCCGAATTCTCTCATGGTGGCAAAGATATCAACGTCCGAGCAATCAATGTCTTCATCTTCGGTTGCAGATATCTTATCTACCGCAGTGTATAGAGCTTGATATGTTATCGAGTTTACAAGTTTGATGTGGTGCAGGTCATTCGAAAATAGCAACGAAAAATCTTCCGCATTATCAAGGAACAGATCCTTAAATCTTTCTCCCCACTGCTGGCGAATTGCTGTTGTGGGGGATAAAATGATACAAGGTGAAGCCAACCGACGAATCAGCTCAAGACCAAGGACGGTTTTTCCGCTACCCGGTGCTGCAATGATATTAATTTTTCCGTCTTTTAAATATTTATTAGCATTATCAAGTACGCGTTGCTGATAGTCTCTGAATTTTCCTTTGAAGTTAACATTTTTAAAACCATTCATCTCATATCCCTCCTGTCAAATATATTATATCATAAAAATCTTAACCATTCAACAGCAAAAGTCTCAGGTTCAAGTCCAAAAGGTCGGGGAAAAGGTGCAATGGTGAAAG
>JAGBYG010000061.1 GCA_017628875.1 Clostridia bacterium | reverse complement strand
CGTCCTCGACGACCCGCGTATTTACGAAAACTAACTCCCCAATAAGTCAAAATTTAAAAGTACGAATATATAATATATTATAAAATCTAAAAAAACAGTTGACAAACTCATTAAAATGTATTAAAATAAACTGAATATATATTGTTATTTTTAAGGGAAAGATATTTATGATTAAAAGCATGACCGCTTTCGGCAGACACACCGAAATCGTAAACAACAAAAATATCACCGTTGAAATCAAAAGCGTTAACAATCGCTATTTTGATTGCTCGGTGCGAATTTCAAGAAATTACTCCTTCCTTGAGGAAAAAATTAAACCCTATCTTCAGAACCACGGTATAAGCCGAGGCAAGGTTGACGTTTCCATCACCATTGAACAAATCGGTGGCGGTGACGTGCTCATCTCTCTCAATGAGGAATACGCAAAAGCATATTTTGAGGCACTGAAGCAGCTCAAAGAAACTCTCGATTTGCCCGGTGAAATCACCGTTGCTACTTTGCAAAGAGATAGCAACATTTTCACTCTTTCAAAGGTTGAAGAGGACGAAGAGCAGGATTTTGCCGACCTTTGCGTAGTTCTTAATCAAGCGATTGAAAAATTCGTTCTTGCAAGAGAGCGCGAGGGCGCGAACATTGAAGCAGATCTTCGTCAAAAGGTTGAGGGAATAAAGGAAAGAGTTGCAATCGTTGAGGCACATAGCGAGGAGGACATCACTTCCTATCGTTCCCGTCTTGAAGAAAAGCTCAAGGCAGTTCTCACAGATAACAAAATCACTCTTGACGAAAATCGCATTTTAACCGAGTGCGCAATCTTTGCGGACAAGGTGGCTGTTGACGAAGAAATTGTTAGACTTCGCTCGCACTTCAAGGCATTTGAGGACATTCTCACTTCAAATGAGCCTGTTGGACGAAAGCTCGATTTCTTGATGCAGGAAATGAATCGCGAAACGAATACAATAGGTTCAAAATGCTCAAACTCATCTATTGCGCACGTGGTAGTTGACATTAAGTGCGAGCTTGAAAAGATAAGAGAGCAAATTCAGAATATCGAATAGTCAAGAAAGGAATTGCAAATATGAAATTCATCAACATTGGCTTTGGTAATATGGTGGCAGTTGAAAGAATTGTGGCAATCGCGAGTCCCGATTCAGCCCCCATTAAAAGACTTGTTCAAGATGCAAAGGAAGGCGGAAGAACAATCGACGTTTCCTGCGGACGAAGAACAAGAGCAGTTATTATTACAGATTCAGAACACGTTATCCTTTCAGCAATTCAGGCAGAAACGATAGCTAACAGAATGGACGATACATCATACGAGGAAGAAAGCGAGGAGGAAGAAGAATGAGCCGCGGATTATTAATCGTTGTTTCAGGCCCCGCAGGAAGCGGAAAAGGTACTGTAAACTCACAACTTATTGCAACGGGCGATTTTGTGTTCTCGGTTTCTGCAACCACTCGCGCACCCCGTCCCGGAGAAGTAAACGGAGTCAATTATCACTTCATCGACCGTGAGGAATTTCAGCGCAGAATCGACGAAAACGGATTTCTCGAATACACCACCTACTGCGACAATTTCTATGGCACTCCCTTAAAAGAAGCTCTCGCAGTTCTTGAAAGTGGTAAAAATCTTATCCTTGAAATCGAATGCGACGGTGCGAAGAACGTTAAAAAAATCTTCCCCGAGGCAGTTTTGATTATGCTTATCCCCCCAACGTTTTCAATTCAGGAAGAAAGACTTCGCGGCAGAGCAACTGAAACCGAAGAGGTAATTCTTAAACGTCTTGAAAAGGCAAAACGTGAAATCGAGCAGTTGGATGCTTACGATTACATAGTTTATAACTATAACGGCGGCTCTGCAGTTGCCGCAGACGACATCAAGGCAATCGTTCGCGCAGAAAAACTCGCGCGTCACCGTCAGCCCGATGCCGCAAAGAAATATTTTGAAAATTAATTACTTAAATTTAAGGAGAAAATAATATGCTTCACCCAACAATCAAGGATCTTACAAAAGAAGAGTACAACCGCTATGAGCTCACTCTCGCAACAGCTAAATGCGCTCGTATGCTTACAGATGAATATGTTAAGCAGAGAGAAGAAGCTGAAAAGTCTATGACAGGTAATAAGGATAGCGACCGCAACCTTATGAACAGCATCGACAAGGACCTTAAGGACGAAAAGGCAATTAAAAATGCCATCACTCGCTTCTATGACGGTAGATACGAAATCTATCGTGAGGAAAATGCTCCCGCAGTAGAAGAAGTAGTTGAAGAAACTGCTGAAACAACAGAGGAATAATCTATTCTTAATCAGGCGGAGAGCGTTTTTTCTCCGCCAATTGTTTCGTTGGAAGTTAGTTAAAACAAGACCGCTCTCACCGCTTGGGCGCGCGCTTTTGAAAAAAGCGCGGCAAAACAACACGATTTGCGCGAAATCAACTCCCAAAAGCGATTAAAAGCTTTTTGCTTCTTTTTCTCGAAAAAGAAGAATATTTATCTTTGTAACTTCAAGAAAGGAGAGAATTATGGAAAACAGATATGCTAAAATTCATCTTTTAGACAATCCGTATTGTATTGACAATGAATACACGTATTTTATTCACCACGATCTCTCCAATTTTGTAAAGAGGGGTTCGTTTGTTATTGTTCCTTTTGGAAATTCCAACAGGACTCAAATTGGTCTTGTTACGGAAATAAATTGCGACGAGCCAACGACAAAAACGAAATCAATCAAAGCACTTGCGAGCGAGGAAATATCATTTAACGAAACAGAACTTGAGCTTTGCTTATTTATGAAAGAGCAAACCCTTTGCACCATTGGTGACGCGGTTCATTCGATGATCCCCGCAGGCGCACTTTCTGGAATTATTACTATCTACAAGGCAATTGACGGCGCACAGCACGAGGGCCAGTATGCAGACGTTTTTTACTACATTCAAGATGAAAAAACCGTCACAAAAGCAAATCTCGAAGAAAAATTCGGACTTTCAGCTTTGAGTGCAATAACCTATCTGCTTCACAAGGGATTAATCGAAAGGGACGTCATCATCAAGAATATGGCGGTGGGAAAAGAGAAGAGGTATTACACCCTCTCTATAACCAACGATCAGCTCGCTTCCCTTCTTGGTACAAGCGAAAATATTGACGGTTATAAAAAACTCCGTTCGGAAATGCACAAGAACATCTTGTCACTTCTTGCTATGCGTGAAAGAATGCTTGCAGACGATATAAAATCCGAGCTTTCGGCAACCGACGCGCAAATTTCCGCCCTTGTTAAGAAGGGATATATCACAAAGGAAGTTGAAAGCGTTTATCGCAATCCATACGAGCATAAAAGCAGAGCAAATCACACCAAAGAGCTTGTTTTATCCGACGAGCAAAAAGTTGCACTTAACAAGCTTTCATCAATGCTTGATGCAGACAAACCCTCCTGCGCGCTTCTTCACGGAGTAACGGGAAGCGGAAAAACCTGCGTAATGATGAAAATAATTGACCGCGCCTTGCAACAAAACAAGGGCGTGATAATGCTTATCCCCGAAATTTCACTCACACCGCAAACCGTTGAGCTTTTCTGCTCGCGCTACGGTGGGAGAGTGGCAATTATACACTCCTCACTCTCCGTGGGCGAGCGACTTGACGCATATATGCGTATCAAACGAGGTGAAGCAGACCTCGTTATCGGTACTCGAAGTGCTGTTTTTGCGCCCGTTCGCGATTTGGGACTTATAATCATCGACGAAGAGCAGGAGCACACCTATAAATCAGACAACAATCCAAAATATCACGCGCGTGACATTGCGCGCTTCCGCGTTGCAAAGAGCAATTCCCTTTTGCTTCTTGCTTCAGCTACTCCGTCAGTTGAAAGCTACAAAAAGGCGGTTGACGGAGCTTATACCTTAATCGAACTCAAAAGCCGCTACGGAAAAGCAAAGTTGCCTAAAGTAGAGCTTGCCGATATGCGCGAGGAATTGGGAGCGGGCAACGATAGTTCTCTTTCCCTCCCACTTCTTGACAGAATTGGCAGGGCATTGCACAAAAAGGAGCAGACGATTTTGTTCCTCAACCGACGTGGCTATCACAATTTTGTAAGCTGTGCCTCGTGCGGAACTGCAATCACCTGCCCAAACTGTTCAGTTTCGATGACACATCACACCGACAGAATATATCACAAAACCGAGCTTGTATGTCACTGGTGCGGCAAGCATATTCCCGTACCAAGCACCTGCCCCGAATGTGGCGGAACACATATCAAGCCAATGGGGATTGGAATTCAACTTATTGAACAAAAACTCGGTGAGCTTTATCCAAACGTCAACACCATAAGAATGGATACCGACACAACCACCACAAAGCACGCATACGATACGATGCTTTCGGATTTTCGTTCACACAAGGCGGAAATTTTGCTCGGCACACAAATGGTTACAAAGGGACACGATTTTCCCAATGTCACTCTCGTTGGCGTACTTAACGCGGACACCTCACTCTATCTCAACGATTATAGGGCAAACGAAAAAACTTTTTCGATGTTAACGCAGGTAATCGGCAGAGCGGGTCGAAGCGAAAAAGAGGGACTTGCCCTCATTCAAACCATGAACCCAGACCACGACGTAATTCAGCTTGCCTGCAGGCAGGACTATAAAACGTTCTTTAATAACGAAATCAAAACAAGAAAATTACTCTCATATCCTCCCTTCTGCGACATAGTTTTACTCACTGTTTCAGGTATTGTGGAAAACGCGGTTATGAAGGATTCAAAGCTTCTCTCCGATACGATAAAGGAAAAAATAAGCGGTGAATATCGCGACGTCCCCGTAATTTGCTACGGCCCGTTTGAAGCGCCCGTTTATCGACTTGACAACAAATATCGAATGAGAATAGTTATAAAAACCAAGCTAAACAAACGCTCACGCGAGATGTTTAGCGAAATATATAAGGTGTTTGGAAAAAGAAAGAAAACCGAGCCACAGCTTTCGGTTGATTTTAATCCCTCCTCACTTTAAAGTTCTTTTTGAAAGGAATAAAAATCATGGCAAAGCTTAAAATAGTAAAGGTGGGCGATGACGTTCTTCGCAAAAAATGTCGCCCCGTTGATGAAATAACACCAAAAATCATTCAACTTCTTGACGATATGGCAGAAACAATGCGTGAGGCAAACGGTGTTGGTCTTGCCGCACCTCAAGTTGGAATTCTTCGCAGAATCGTTGTAATTGAAGTTGAGGAAGGAAATCTTATTGAACTTATCAATCCCAAAATCATCGCCTATGCAGGTGAGCAGGACGGAACAGAGGGTTGTTTGTCTGTTCCAAACAAATGGGGTATGGTTAAACGTCCTATGCACGTAACCGTTCGCGCAACCAACCGTCACGGTGAGGAATTTGAAATAAGCGGCTCAGAGCTTCTTGCTCGTGCTTTTTGCCACGAGCTTGACCACCTTGACGGAAAGCTCTATATCGACGTTGCAAGAAATATTGAAACTGTACCCGCAGAATAATTTTGAGGTGACAAGATGAAAATACTTTTTATGGGAACTCCCGATTTTGCACTTTTCTCTCTTAAGGGACTTTGCGAAAACGGATATAATGTTGTTGGCGTTATAACTCAGCCGGACAAACCCAAAGGACGTGGATACGTACTCACTCCACCGCCCGTTAAGGTGTATGCTTTAGAGCAGAATATTCCCGTTTATCAGCCGGGGTCTTTGAGAACCGAAGAATTTGCTTCCCTTCTCCAAGAAATTGACCCCGACCTTATCGCAGTTGTTGCTTACGGCAAGATTTTGCCAAAGAATGTTCTTGACTATCCCAAATACGGTTGCGTGAACGTTCACGGCTCGCTACTCCCCGAATATCGCGGAGCTGCTCCTATGCAAATGGCGATAATTGAGGGCAAAAAGGTTACCGGCATCACAACAATGTATATGGCAGAAGGCCTTGACACGGGCGATATGCTTCTTAAAGCGGAATGCGAAATTGCCGAAAATGATAATTTTGAAATAATCCACGACCGCCTTGGGATTCTTGGCGCAGAATTGCTCCGCAAAACAGTTGACGGACTTGAAAAGGGTGAAATAACTCCTGTTCCCCAAGACCACAGTAAAGCAACTCACACCTCAAAAATTCTCAAAGAGGATTGCGAAATTGATTTTTCAAAGGATTGCGACACAGTTCATAATCTCATCAGAGGACTTTCGCCAATTCCCCTTTCATTCACACACACCCCCGACGGCAAACTCTTAAAAGTTGTTGAAAGCGAAATTTGTGAGCGCGAGAGTGTAAATGCCGATTTTGGCAAGGTGGCTTCCCTTGAAAACGGAAAATTTCGAGTTCTTTGTGCTAACGGCTCAATAAATATACTTAAGGTTCTTCCCGAGGGCAAGGGCAGAATGAGTGCTGCCGATTTCATTCGCGGAAGAAAAATAAACGAGGGCGACGTCCTCAAATAAAATTAAAAAGGAGATAAATTATGTTTTTCCCTTATTTCTATTTCGACCCAACGATAATTATTCTTATCCCTGGAATTCTTATCGCGCTTTGGGCTTCAATCAACGTAAACACAACCTTTAATAAATATAATACTGTGCTTAGTCGCACAGGTCTTACGGGCGCTCAGGTGGCAGAACGCGTTTTGCATCATCACGGCATTTATGACGTTCGTATTGAACGAGTTGCAGGCAATCTTTCCGACCACTATGACCCAAGAGCTAACGTTATCCGTCTTTCTGACTCGACCTATAATTCAACGAGCATCGCGGCGGCAGGCGTTGCGGCTCACGAGGCAGGACACGCAGTTCAGTACGCACAGAATTACGCGCCCATAAAAATGAGAGCATCCATCGTAAACGTTTGCAGATTTGGTACTCCCTTGGCTTTTGTATTCTTGCTTCTCAGCTTTTTCGTGTCCTATGAAGCATCGGGAACTTTAATTCTTATTGCCGTTGCTCTCTATTCACTTGCAACCGTATTTCAGCTTATCACACTCCCCGTTGAGTTTGACGCGTCAAAGCGAGCTATGGTTTCGCTTGAAGCAACGGGACTTTACGGCACGGACGAGCTCGCAGGCGCACGCAAGGTGCTTCGCGCAGCGGCTCTCACTTACGTTGCGGCACTCATTTCATCAATTCTTTCTCTCCTTCGTTTCGTGCTTATCGCAACGGGCGGCAGAAGAAGACGTTAATTTTGTAAATGGAAAAGAAAAATACAACTGCACGCGCTCTTGCACTTGAGGTTTTAACAAGATGCGAGAACGGTGGCTATTCAAATATCGCGCTCGATACTGTAATAAAAAGAAATGAGCTTTCTTCAAGTGACCGCGCATTTATGACCGCGCTCATTTATGGAGTTATCGAGCGAAAAATCACACTTGATTATATCATTTCTGCTCTCTCGTCAATTCCAAACAGCAAAATCGAGAGGGACACCAGAAATATTTTAAGAATGGGTCTTTATCAGCTCATTTATATGAAAAAAATCCCCGCCCACGCGGCTCTTAATGAAACAGTTTCCCTTGCAAATAAGCGTTCAAAGGGATTTGTAAATGCAATTTTGCGCTCATATCAGAGAGAGGGCAACAAAATCGCTTTTCCCGATGAAAGCGACGAGATAAAATATCTTTCGGTTAAATATTCGATTGGCGAATCTCTTGCAGAAGCACTTTTGAAGGCATATTCATTCGCAGATTGCAAAAATATGCTGAATGCTTTTTCACAGGTTGCTCCAATAACCTTGCGTGTTAATAATTTAAAAACCACTCGCGAGGAAATTTTTAACGAATTAACAAACGCACTATTGACCGACTTTTCGCCCGACGGAATTATACTCGACAATGCCGCAGTTAGTGAGCTTGAATGCCTCAAAGACGGACGAGTTACCGTTCAGGACGAGGCATCGCAAATCTGCGTGCGCGCACTCGGAGCGCAAAAGGGTGATACCGTTTTCGACGTCTGCGCCTGCCCGGGTTCAAAGAGCTTTGGCGCGGCTATGACGATGGAAAACGAGGGCGAAATTCTCGCCTTTGATATTCACGAAAACAAGCTATCCCTTGTCGAAAAGGGTGCTGTGCGACTTGGAATTTCAATAATTTCCACTCGCACTCAAGATGCAAGAAAACCCATAGAGGAGCTTTTCGGCAAAGCAGATAAAATCATATGTGACGTTCCCTGCTCGGGTTTCGGTGTTATCTCTAAAAAGCCCGAAATTCGCTATAAGGACGTTAAAGAAAGCGAAACCTTGCCCAAAATTCAATACGATATTTTGGAAAACGTTTCAAATTATCTCAAAGTCGGCGGAACGCTTCTTTATTCGACTTGCACAATCCTCCCCGACGAAAATGAAAATAACGTCAAAAAATTTCTTGAAAATCATAAAAACTTCGCGCTCGTTCCCTTCTCCGTCGGCGAGCTTGAAGTAGATAGCGGAATGATTACTCTCTTGCCGCACACCCACCACACCGACGGATTTTTTATTGCGAAGTTAAAGAAAATTTCTTAAAACAAAATCGCTCAAGCCGCTTGGGCTCCTACTTTTTTGAAAAAAAGTAGGCAAAAAACTTTTATCGCGCTACGCCCAGTCGCCATAAAGTTTGAGCGATAAAAGGTTTGTACTGACTCGACATAAATTTTCGATAATTCACAAATGAATTATCGGTTCACTTGTTAAAATCCTTTTACGAAAATGAGTTTTCGACAAGGATTTCAACAAGCGAACTACGAAAACCAAATCAAAGATTTGCTTTTCTAAAATTTACTTTGACTGAGCGTAACTCTTTTGGTAGCAAAAGACCTATGCTTTGTAGTAGCAAATCACAGATTTTCGAATATATGAGAAAATCGTTATGTGTTGTTTTGCTTCACAAAACAACACGATTTGCGCGAAATCTTGCGCGACAGCTCTACAAAAAGTTTTGCGGAGCTTTTTCAAAAGCGACCATTTTTTACTTAACTATCTTTCTGAAAGGAGGACAATATGCAAAATCTTCTTAATTTTACATACGAGGAGCTTGAATCCTTTATACTCTCGATTGGCGAGGCAAAATTCCGTACAAAACAGATATTTGCGCCAATGCACAAGGGCATATCGCCTGCAGATTTAACAAATCTTTCTGCAAAAACCAAGGAGAAAATATTTGAAAACGCAAAATATTCGCTCCCAAAGATAAGGAGAAAGCTTGTTTCGGCGCTTGACGGCACAGTAAAATATCTTTTCGAGCTTGATGATGGAAACTGTGTTGAGAGTGTTGTAATGAAATACGAGCACGGAACAACCATTTGCATATCCTCACAAATCGGATGCCGAATGGGTTGTGCTTTTTGCGCCTCCACCATCGGTGGAAAGGTGCGCGACCTTGAGGTTTGCGAGCTTCTCGGTCAGATAATCGCCGCTCAAGTAGACCTTGGCGAGCGAATTGACGGCATCGTTATGATGGGCATTGGCGAGCCGCTTGACAACTACGATAACGTTATTAAATTCCTTAGAATAGTAGGTCACAAAGAGGGCTTAAATATCGGCTACCGCCACATTTCCCTCTCAACCTGCGGGCTTGTTGATAAAATATATAAGCTCGCAGAGGAGGATTTTCAAATAACTCTTTCCATCTCGCTTCACGCATCAAACGATGATATAAGAAGCAAGATTATGCCCGTGAACAAAAAATGGGGTGTGGACGAGCTTCTTGATGCCTGCCGCGCCTACTTTACAAAAACTGGCAGAAGAATATCCTTTGAATATACACTTATAGCTGGTGAAAACGATAGCGAGGAAAATGCTTTAGCCCTTGCTAAAAAGCTAAATTCAAAACTCAGAACAAGAACTGAAACTATGCCAATTCACGTTAATCTCATTCCCGTCAATCCCGTAAAAGAGCGAGATTTCAAAAAGAGCGGCAAGGAGCAGATAAGGAAATTTGCGTCAGTCCTTGAAAGCCGTGGCATTCGCGCAACCGTTAGAAGAACACTCGGTGCAGACATAAACGCATCCTGCGGTCAGCTTCGCCGTGATGAAATGAAGAAAGAAAACACTTAAGAAGGAGCAGCAACAATGAAAGTTTACGGTTTGACCGACAGAGGTCTTGTAAGAGAAGTCAATGAAGATTGCATAGGCATCTCAACTCTCGCCAATGGAATAACCATCTGCGTTGTCTGTGACGGAATGGGTGGTGCAGCCGGAGGCAAAATAGCATCCGGCATTGGAGAGGAAGTTTTTGTTAACACTATGGCTTCCTTTGCCGAAGAAATAGAAAAATCTAAATTTGACAGCAAAAAAATCAAGCTTGCAATTAAAAACAGCATCGAAAAGGCAAATTTGGCTATTCTTGAGAGTGCAAAAGGAGATCTTTCCCTTTACGGTATGGGTTGCACACTCAACGCACTTGTCTTTGTAGATGGCAAATCAAAAATATATTACGCAAACGTTGGTGATAGCCGTTTGTATATGATTAAAAAGCGTGAGATTAAGCAGCTCACAAAGGATCACTCCTATGTGCAGATGCTTCTTGATAACAAGGATATAACACAAGAGGAAGCAGAAAATCATCCTCAACGCAACCTTATCACAAAGGCACTCGGTGTGAAGGAAGAAATTGAGCCCGACATTTTTGACAGAAGAATATCTCATAACAATGAGACCTATTTCCTTCTCTGCTCCGACGGTCTTCACGGACTTGTTTCAAAGGAAATGCTTAAAAAGGTAGCTCTTGCGAACACAAGCATAGAGGAAAAGGTTTTCAGTTACATAAAGCTTGCAAATGAGGCGGGCGGACACGATAATATCTCCGCAATCCTTCTTTGCACAAAGGAATCGGAGGTGACTAAATGAGCGCTTACGATAGCTTTATAGGTCAGACCTTTGAGGGTAGATACACGATAATCAACGTAACCGGCATAGGCGGTATGGCGACGGTTTACGGTGCATACGATCAGCTTACGGGAAAATCGGTTGCAATTAAAATGATGAACAAAAAGCTTGAGCATAATGCTCGTCAAATTAAGCTTTTCGTTAACGAATCAACTGCTCTTTCTCTGCTTTCACACCCCAACATCGTTCAGGTTTATAACACGGTTATTACAAATAGCACAAAATACATAATTATGGAATACGTTGAGGGTATTACTCTAAAGAAGCACATTGACCACCGCGGTGCATTAGCCGAGAGAGAGGTGCTTTACTATGCAACCCAAATCCTCTCTGCCCTTGACTACATTCACTCAAAGGACATAGTGCATTGTGACATTAAACCACAAAACATTATCCTTTTGCAAAACGGAAGCATCAAGGTTGCCGATTTTGGAATCGCGCGTCTTGACGCTATGCTTGACCGTTCAAAAGAAAGAAGTGAAACGGCTCTTGGTACGGTTTATTACGTAAGCCCCGAGCAAGCGCAGGGCAAAGCTCCCAAGCCCGAAAGCGACCTCTATTCGCTTGGAGTTATGCTCTACGAGGCGATGACGAACCGCCTTCCCTTCTATCACGAAAATCCCAACGAAGTTGCAAAAATGCAGATAAGCAAGGAGCCAACTCCACCAAGTGTTTACCGTCACGATATTTCGGTGGGTCTTGAGCAGATTATTTTGCGCGCTATGGAGAAAAATCCCAAAAAGCGTTACGCAAACGCTATGGAAATGCTTACTGACATTCGCGCTTTGCGTCAAAACTCGAAAACGGTTTTTGGAAATGAAAAGAATTTCAGTCGCTACCGTATTATTGAGCGCAAACCCCACTCAAATGCTTCAAACGTTTCAAACAGAAGCATTTATCCTGTAAGTGAGCGCGGGGCGAACTTTGCAGATAATCAGGCATATTTTAAGAGAAATACATCTCATTCAGGCACTTTCAGACCCTCAAGCCAGCAATTCCCCTCACAAACGGGCAGAACTGCGGCTCAAAACAGCAAAACAATCGCAATAACGTCCTCAAATCCTGCGGCGGCAAAAACTCAACGCTTGCCCTCCGGTGCAATCCCACCAATGCATTCACAAAAGCTACCGCCCGCATCCAACACGGTAGCCATTGAGGATAAACAAATAAATAAGGACATCAAGGAAACCAAATGGATAAAGCTCCTTTTGGGTGTGATATGCGCACTTATAATAATTATTGTAATCTCGTGCATTATTTGGTTCCACCTTAATAAGAGTGAAAACGATAAAAGACCTTTGTCCAACCAAGCTTACAACACAGAAACGGAAACAGAATGGAATACAGAACACACGGAAAAATTTTAAAGGGTGTTGGCGGACTTTACACAATAAAGCTCGTTGATATTGATACCCATAACGAAAAATTTAATACCGATTCCCCACTCGCATCGCACCTTATAACCTGCAGCGCAAGCGGGTCGTTTAGGCACAACCACATCAAACCGCTTATCGGAGATAACGTTGAGGTTGTTTACACCGACCATTCCCTTGCAGAAAACGATGCAAAGAATAACGATATAAGAATTGCCGACATTTTGGAGCGCAAAAACGAGCTTATTCGTCCGCCAATGGCTAATCTTGACGTTATGTTTATATCAATGGCAGCGGCAAGTCCTGTGCCCGTGCTCCCCACGATTGATAAACTCATTTGTATCGCGGAGCATAACGATATTGAGCCCGTTATCATCATTGGAAAATGTGACCTTGACCCCGATTACGCCAAGGAATTGCAGGAAATTTATACAAAAGCGGGCTATGATGCCTTCGTTTTGAGTGCAAAAACGGGTGAGGGTACGGACGCAATTCGTGAATATGTGAACACAAATCTCGACGGCAAAACCGCCGCCTTTGCAGGTGCTTCGGGTATTGGAAAATCAACGCTTCTCAACGCGCTTTTCCCCGAATTGTCGCTCACTACCAATACCATAAGTGTTAAAATTCAGCGCGGACGTCATACCACGCGCCACGTTGAGCTTTATCCTATAAACGATAAAGAAAATACCGGATATATCGCAGATACACCCGGATTTTCGCTCCTCGATTTCGAAAGATTCAACTTCTTTGATAAAGAGGACCTTGCCTATAATATGCGCGAATTCCGTGACTATATCGGCGAGTGCAGATACACTAAATGCTCACATACCAAAGAGGAGGGCTGCGCCATTCTTGAAGCCGTTCGCGAGGGCAAAATTTCAAAATCCCGTCACGATAGCTTCCTTGAAATCTATGCTTCCCTTAAAAATAAACATAAGTGGGATAATAAGTAATGAAAGATTACAATAAATCCAATATAAAAATCGCTAAAATCTTGCGCAAAAATATGACCCGACACGAAAGAAAGCTGTGGTATTTATTTTTGAGAGAATACCCTGTTAGATTTCAAAGACAAAAAGCAATAGATAATTATATTGCAGATTTTTATTGTGCAAAAGCAAAGTTAATTATTGAGCTTGACGGTTCGGGTCACTATGAGCCATATCAAATGCTTAAAGATAGAATTCGCACGGAGCGATTAGAAGAAATGGATTTAACTGTGATTAGAATTTGTAATTTGGATATTGACAGGAATTTCTATAATGTTTGTGAGTATATAGATACATTTGTTAAGAATTCTCTCCCTCAGTCATCTTCGATGACAGCTCCCTCATCAGATGGAGCCGAGAGTTAATGCCAACTCTTTCAACAAACCAACAAATTTTATTCTGCGAAAACTCTATTATCAAACCACAAAATCAGCTCAAACTCTTGCCTCCATCTGTCGAGGGAGGTGGCGCGGCTCGTCCGCGACGGAGGGAGAGATTCCATACCCCAACTAATAATAACGGAGAATTTATGAAATCATACATTTTCATCGGTGGTGAGGTGGACAAGTCCGTTTTGTCCTCGCCCATTCCCGAGGATGCGCTCGTTATTGCCGCAGATTCGGGCTACGATAACGCAAAAATGCTTCGCTATGCAGAAAGATGCGACTACGTTGTGGGCGATTTTGACTCCACAATGGAAAAGGCATTCTGCTCACGCGCAAAAATCGTTCGCGTGCCTGCGGAAAAGGACGAAACCGATACACAACTCGCAATAAATATTGCGCTTCAAAATGGAGCGAACGAGCTTTATATCGTGGGTGGTCTTTCGGGACGCCTCGATCACACACTTTCTAATCTCCATCTGCTTGAAACTCTTGCAAAAGCGGGCGTTTCTGCCACAATTTGCGATGGCTTTAACCGTGTGCGCTACCTCAAGGAACGTTCTTCTCTGCTCGTTCCCAAAAGTGAATACAAATATTTTGGATTGATTTTGACGCAGGAAAAAGCAAAGGGTGTGACCGTTGACGGCGCGAAATATCCCCTCAAAAATGCAAATTTAGAGAGAAATAACCCCTCTTTTGCCATTTCAAATGAGGTAACAGAAAATTTCGCGATGGTTTCCCTCAAAAAAGGCGGTCTTTTCGTGATTGAGAGCAAGGAGTTATCAAAATAGCACTTTTCTTCATATAATGAAATTGACTACATATAGTCAAATTCATATATTTGAGGTAATATTATGAAAATCGTGCTTTATAAAACACCTAACTTTCTTTCATTACTTATACGCAAAATATTGGGAATTAAAAAACATAAAACATAATTTCGGGAGGGAAAACCCCTCCCCTACAAATTGGGATTTATCGAATAGTTAGTTAAAAACAAAACCGCTCAAGCCGCTTGGGCTCCTACTTTTTTGAAAAAAAGTAGGCAAAAAACTTTTATCGCGCTACGCCCAAGAATCGTATAGTTTGAGCGATAAAAGGTTAGTGCTGATTTGAGGTAAATTTTCGATAAAACACGAGTGTT
>JAGBYG010000060.1 GCA_017628875.1 Clostridia bacterium | reverse complement strand
TGGCAAACGGGCACGTGGAGCAAACAGATTCTGCAGTTGCCCCCACTTGTACCTCAACAGGACACACTGAGGGAAAGCATTGTTTCGTATGCGAAAAGGTGTTAGTTCCTCAGAATACAGTAGATAAGCTTCCTCATATCGAAGTAATCGACTCTGCGGTTGAACCTACCTGCACAAGTACAGGACTCAGCGAAGGCAAACATTGTTCCGTATGTGGCGAAGTGACGTTAGCGCAAACTGAAGTAGGAATGAAATCTCATACTGAAGTATCAATCCCTGCAGTAACTGCGACTTGTACCTCAACAGGATTAACCGAAGGCAAAAAGTGCTCTGTTTGTGATACAGTAATAACCAAACAAAATACAACATCAAAGATTAGTTGTATAGCAAGTGATTGGATGCTTGACAAAGAAGCAACAAAAACTGAAGATGGTAAACGCCATAAAAAATGCACAATGTGCCAAAAAACCATGAGCGAAGAAACTATTCCTGCGATTGGGTCAATTGGACTTGCATATACAGTTAATAATGATGGGAAATCTTGCACAATTACGGGTATCGGAACTTGTGCCGATCCTCATGTTGTCATTCCTACTGTAATTGATGGATACAAAGTAACTACGATAGCAAATCGTGCATTCTATGAATGTACTACTATGACAGAAGTCACCATTCCTTCATCTGTAACAAGTATTGGCACACAAGTTTTCTACAAGGCAAGTAATTTACATACCGTTTATTATAATAGTACATATGCTTCCAAGGATAATCCATTTATGAATTTGTCGCATATTAAAAAAGTAGTTTTTGGTGGGAATTTTGTTCCAAGCTATGTATTATATGATTGTTCAAATATAGAAATAGTTGAATTTACATCAAATGTGACAAGTATTGGTTATGCCGCATTCGCGGAATGCAAACTCCTTACAAATATTGTAATTTCCGATTCAGTAACAAAAATTGCTGAACGTGCATTTTCTGGTTGCACATCCCTTACAAGCATAGAGATACTCGGTGGAGTGACAAGTATTCAGTCTCAAGTATTCAGCAACTGCACATCCCTTACAAGCATTAAGATTCCCGATTCGGTAACGAGTATTGGTGATTGGGCATTCTTGGCTTGCACATCCCTTACAAGCATTGAAATTCCCTATTCTGTAGCAATTATTGGTAGTGAGGCATTTCGTGGTTGCACATTTCTAGCAAGCATACAGATACCCGATTTGGTAACAAGTATTGGTGGCGGAGCATTCTCTTATTGCACATCCCTTACAAGTATAGAGTTTCCCGATTCAATAACAAGTATTGGTGATTGGGCATTCTCTTATTGCACATCCCTTACAAGCATAGAGTTTCCCGATACAGTAACAAGTATTGGTGCTGGAATATTCTTTGGTTGCACATCTCTAACTAGCATGGAGATCCCCGATTCAGTAGCAATAATTGGTGTTGAGGCATTTAAGGAGTGCACTTCAATTACAAGTATAACAATCCCCAACTCTGTGACAAGTATTGGTGAGAATGCATTCTATGGTTGCGCCTCTTTGACAATTTACTGCGAAGTTGCATCAAAACCAAGTGGATGGGATTCCTCTTGGAACCCTAATAACCGCCCTGTAGTTTGGGGATATATATCTGAATAAGTATAAAAGTTAGGATAATAGTATGAAAAACAAAATAAAGCTTAACACTCTATTAACTAAATCAATATTAGTATCAATTATTATTTTACTGTTGTCACTAATTGGCATTGTTGTATGCTTTGTATTTAAAAGTCATATTTTGGATTTAATATTGACTATCAGTGGTGGGATTTTCACTGGAATAATAATGTATTGGCTTTCTAATATTCGTCAAACATATTTAAGAAAGTTAGAACACGAACAATCATTAATGCTTAAATTGCAAAATCTCTGCAATCAAAATGTAAGAGAAATAGATTATTTTATTAATCGCAAGGAACTTATTGATGATTTTAATAACTTTTTCTTAAACGCTTTTAATAAAATGGAAGAAGCACAAACTATATTGTTTGATAATATGCCGTACGAATTGTTTTGCTGTTGTTGTTTTGATAAAGAAAATCCTATAAATTATTCGGCAACTAATAATTTGTTTGATGATTATCAAAATGTTAAAGATATTGAAACAGAAATACTCCCCTTATTATATAAGCTAAGTCAGATGCAAAAGTCAACTTCTGAAAAACTGAAAAAACCTATAGAAGAACATAAAAATAAAATTGATGCTTGCTATAAATTTGGATTATAAAAACTATTTTGTAAATATCCAAAATATAGAAATAACAAAAAAACTCCTCTCATCCGAGAGGAGTTTTATTTTATTGCTTTGAAGCAATTTCAACATACTTTTCAAGTGCGCGGTTGAGGGATTTAAGCGCGTCTGCGCTCGTTTTAGGACGCACGCTGATATACGGTTTTGACGAAAGGATAATTTTCATCTTGCCGTCGAAATTCTCCTCGACCTCGCTCCAAACATCAATATCAATGTGGCTTGGAATTATGCGGAATTCACTTCCCTCTTGCGTGATTGAGGTGATTTTGCATTTTAAGGCATTCGCGCGGATAAGCGCTATCATCAAAAGGTTGTCAACGGGCTTTGGCATATCGCCATAGCGGTCTATCATCTCGTCAAGTATATCAAGTCGGTCATATTCGTTGTCAATAAGCGCAATTCTCTTATAAAGTCCCATTCTCTGCGACGAGAACGAAACGTATTTTTCGGGAATGAATGCGTTATAATTGAGAGTCACTGTACATTCAGGCTTTTCTTCTACCTTTTCGCCCTTTTCTTCAAGAACCGCTTCGTTGAGGAGTTTAATATACAAATCGTAACCCACCGCGTCAAGATGTCCGTGCTGCTCTGCACCAAGCATATTTCCTGCACCTCTAAGTTCAAGGTCGCGCATAGCAATCTTAAAGCCCGCGCCAAATTCTGCATATTCACGAATCGCCTCAAGTCGCTTTTGAGCAATTTCCGTGAGTGCCATATCCTTTGGATAGGTGAAATACGCATAAGCGCGTCTGCTTGAACGTCCAACGCGTCCTCTTATCTGGTGGAGCTGTGAAAGTCCGAGCCGATGTGCATTATCAACAATAAGAGTGTTAGCATTGGGAATATCAATTCCCGTTTCAATAATCGTTGTGCTAACAAGAATATCAATCTCACCCTTGAGCATCTCACCCCAAATTTCCTCAAGCTCTTCCTTGTCCATTTTACCGTGTGCAACGGTGATTTTTGCATCGGGGAACGCCTTTTGCAACCTTGATGCAGCTGCATAAATGCTATCCACAAAATTGTGCATATAAAACACCTGACCACCACGACGAAGTTCACGTCTTATAGCTTCGTTTACAATAAGGTCATCTTGCTCCAATACATAGGTCTGAATAGGAATTCTGTCAATCGGAGCTTCGTCAAGCACGGATATATCGCGAAGCCCACCCATCGCCATATTGAGTGTTCTCGGAATGGGTGTTGCAGAGAGCGAAAGCACGTCTATATTGCCCGAAAGCTTTTTGAGTTTTTCTTTTTGTGCAACACCAAATCTCTGCTCCTCGTCAACGATAAGAAGTCCAAGATTGTTAAATTCAATATCGTTTGAAATAATACGGTGTGTTCCAATAAGAATGTCTATCTCTCCGCGCTTCAATTTTCTCTTCGTTACTCCCTGCTGCTTTGCAGTTTTGAAACGTGAAATCATATCAACATTTACTCCAAACGCACGGAAGCGAGAGAGCGCAGTTTGATAATGTTGAAGTGCAAGAATTGTAGTCGGCACTAAAATTGCAACCTGCTTACCGCCAAGCACCGCCTTATATGCAGCGCGAAAGGCAACCTCGGTCTTACCGAAGCCAACGTCACCACAAAGGAGTCTGTCCATTGGCATAGATTGCATCATATCGCTCTTTATATCGTTTATCGCTTCAATTTGAGCATCGGTTTCATCGTATTCAAAAGCCGCCTCAAAATCGCGTTGGAAATCATCGTCACGTGGGAAAGCAAAGCCGTGTGTTCTCATTCTGCGAGCATAAAGTTCAATAAGCTCTTTAGCCATCTCCTTAACTGCCGCCTTTGCCTTTGCCTTAGCTCTGCCCCACTCTGCACCGCCAAAGCGAGATAGCTTTATAAGTCCGTCATCAGAGTGCGCACCAACATATTTTGATACCATATCGAGCTTTTCAACGGGCAAGAACAGTTTATCACTACCTGCATATTGAATGGTAATATAATCGTGTCCGATACCGTCTTGAACTAGATTGGTAATGCCCGCATATCGACCAATACCATATGCCTCGTGTACCACAAGATCGCCAACCTCAAGGTCATTATAAGAGAAAATTTGCTGTGTGTTGCTCTTTTTCTTCTTTCGACGCATCGACTTGGAAACAGAGTTCACACCACCGTTTCTGCTATCTCTGTTAGTCGAAAGCACGCAAAAACGCGCACTTGTAAGCTCATATCCGTTAAATTGATTTTTCCAGAAAACGCCAACCGATTTTTGCTCGACCTTATCCGGTTCAATATCCGCATCAATTCCCTTTTCCTTGAGTAATCCCGCAATATTCTTGGCAAAAACCTCGTTTTCGCAAAGCACACAAACTGCAAAATTACTTGCAAGATATTGCTCTATATCCTCAAAAAGAAGCTCTGTTTTTTCGTCATAAGAAACTGTTTGCTTACTTCTGAAATGGAAAATTCCACTCGTGTTTTTGCCAGACAGCCCCTGTGTTATGGAGTCGGTATGCAAGGTCACGTTTCTATCCAAGAAAAGCTCATACTGTGCGCTTGGCTTTGAATAATCCGTGTATTTTGCTGCAATCGTGCCACCTTCAAGTAATTCTTCAACCACCTGATGCTGATGCCATTCTGCACCGCGAATTCGCTCTGCTATAGCATTTGTACCCTTAACAATAACGCAGGTGCGTTCCTCAAAATAGTCAAAAAGCGAGCATCTTTCGGGATAAACAAGGGTTATATACTTATCAATGAATTTGAGCGCACCGCCCTCGCCATTAAGTCCGTCAATGGCGGTAAGCTCGCCACTCATTTCAACAAACGCATCGGGATTTTTGCTATCCTTCAAATGACTTGCAATCGCCTCACGAATCTTTGCAATCGTTTCTGCATTTGCAAGTATTTCACGCGCAGGAGAAAGCTCGATACATTCAACATTTTCCTGCATTCTTTGTGTTTCAATGGAGAAAAGTCCCATTCGGTCAATCTCGTCACCGAAAAATTCAATTCTGACGGGCAGATCGGTGCAAATTCTCTCTCCGTCCTCGTTAATGTAAAAGCCACCTGGAGCGAAAATATCAACAATTCCACCACGATGAGCAAACTGCCCTGCTCCGTCAACCATATCAACGTATGAGTAGCCCGAAAGTGTTAAAAATTTGCAAAGCTCCATTGGTGTTGTTATGGTTTTGGTATCAAGACGCAAAAGATTTTGCTTTAATCTTTGCGGTGGAATAGTATAAGAAAGTGCCGCATCGGGTGTGCTTATCACCACGTCAAGCTCGGAATTAATTATTCCAAACAGCACTTTAAGCCTCTCATGCTCATACTCATGGGAGGCGGTAATATTATAAAAATTGAGGTCGCGGTTTAAATAGAAGCCCGCGCTTATGCCAAATTGAGTCAGCATTTTTTGTAAGCGCAAGCACTCCTTTTCCTCAGGACAAATTATGACGAGCGGCATTTTATTTCTTGCTTTTCTTGTATCCTCTGCAAGAGAAACTATCGCGCTGTCACTAGCTCCGTCGGAAAGACCGCTAATTGCTATTGGATAGGGCTTGTGAGTAGAAAACTCCTTTTTTATCGTGTCAATGAGCTGTCTGTATTCACTATCAAGCCGTATCGCACTTGTAATAAAACTCATATTTTCTCCGTTTTATTGTTTTTTGTTACATATCTGCATTGCATCGTCAATAGTTGCAGTAAGTATCTTTTCAAGTCCCTCGCAAACTGTTGGGAATGTGCCCTCAAGTGCCTTTAATTCGTTGTCCTTAAACTCGGAAAGCACCCAGGATGCAAGGTCGTAATCGGGATGGGGCTTTTGTCCAACACCCACTTTTATTCTTGGAAAGGTCTTTGTGCCAAGATGCTCCAAAATACTCTTTATTCCGTTATGACCTCCCGCGCTTCCGTCACGGCGAACACGAAGGCGACCCACATCAAGAGATATGTCATCATAAATTATAATGAGATTGTCGGGGCTAATCTTGTAAAAATCAAGAGCCGCGCGAACGCATTCGCCCGACAAATTCATAAAGGTTTGGGGCTTTACAAGAAGCACGCGCTTGCCTGCAATCGTCGCCTCGCCCACAAGTCCCTTGTGTGCGCTCTTGTTTACGCGAGCACCATACTTATTGCAAATATAGTCTATTGCAAGAAAGCCCGCATTATGTCTTGTGTGAAGATACTGCGCACCAGGATTTCCAAGTCCCACAATAATGTGAGAAATTGGCTCACGAGATGCAGTATTTTCACTTGAAATTTTCTTAAATAATTCAAAAATGTCTGCCATTTTTTGTTTCCTTGTTAAAGTTAGTTTAAGTAAAGTTATTCTTCTTTTTCGACAAAAAGAAGTAAAAAGCTTTATTTTCGTAGTTTTGAAGATACGGTGCATACGTCACACTTGTGTAAGTATGCGCCGTGCTCTCAAAACCGATAATTCATTTGTGAATTATCGAAAATTTACGCAGAACCTGCACAAACCAAGCGATTGTTTTGCTCCGCTTTTTCAAAAGCGGAAGCCCAAGCGGTTTGAGCGGTTTTGTTTTAACTAATTACTAAAAGAACGAAATCTGGTCTGTATCTGAAAGTCCGTCAAGAACTCCGTTTTTGCGCAAGACTTCAATAACCGCGCTTGAGAGCTTTGCTCTTATCTGCAAGTCCTCTACCGAAAAGAAATCTTCTTCGTTTCGCGCATCAATAATATTCTGCGCCGCGCTTTTACCAAGTCCCGTAAGCGAGGAAAATGGAAGTCTTATTCCGCCATTTTCCGGCAAGAACGCCTTTTGGTCACTCTTGCGAAGATTGATGGGAAGGAATTTAATCCCTCTCGCATAAGCCTCGCGAACAAGCTGCAGTCCCGCAACAGATGCCTGCTCGTTTTGTGACGCATCTTTGCCGAGATCTTCAATTCTCTTTATTTCCGCAGAAACTCCACGGTGACCACTCATAACAATCTCTGCATCGAGTCCTACCTTTTCAGTAATAATTGCTAACATTGCACAATAGAAAGCAACGGGCATATGAACCTTATACCAAGCGACACGGATAGCGGACATAACGTAAGCCGCCGCGTGCGCTTTCGGGAACATGTATTTGATCTTTTTACAAGAG
>JAGBYG010000059.1 GCA_017628875.1 Clostridia bacterium | reverse complement strand
TAGCGGGTGAGGGAGAGTTCCTAATTGAAAGTTACTTTTAATAACGTTCTCTCCCTCCGTCGCAGACGAGCTGCGACACCTCCCTCGTCAGATGGAGGCAAGTGTTAGCGTATTCAACCTACTCGACAAATCAAAATTTGAATACAAATTCCATTATCACGCACCCACAAAGTAAATTTTAGAAAAACAAATCTTTGATTTGATTTTCGTAGTACGAATAATAAAATAGCCGTCGAAAACTTGTTTTCGTAAGGATATTTTGTTATTTGTACCGATAAAACACTCGTGTTTTATCAAAAATTTACGCAAAATCAGCGCAAACCCTTTATCGCTCAAACTATACTGCTATTGGGCGTAGCGCGATAAAAAGCTTTTTGGTTACTTTTTCTCGAAAAAGTAACCGCCCGCCGCGCAGGCGATTTTATTTTTAACTAACTTTCAAAAAAAACGGAGAACACGCACATTCTCCGTTTTAATATTTTACTTAACCCCAATATTTTTTATCAAGTGAGCGAAGCTGGATTGCTTCGGCAATATGCTGAGCCCCGATAATTTCGCTCTTATCGAGGTCGGCAATAGTGCGCGCAACTCTCAAAATTCTATCGTGTCCACGCGCGGAAAGACCAAGATTATCGTAAGCAGTTTTTAAAATCATTCGCGCGCTGTCGTCCATTTCGCAGAACTGTTTTATTTCAGATGACGTCAAATTCGCGTTTGGCTTGGGCATAAAATTCGCCTTTTTCATTCGCTCAGAGGCGAATGCGCGTGCGTTTTCAACTCTTTCGCGAACGACCTCACTGCGCTCACCCTTCTGCCCACCCGCCGAAATCTCGGAATAGGAAAGGGATGGCATTTCAATTTGAATATCAATTCTGTCAAGAAGCGGACCGCTAATTTTTGAAACATATTTTCTGATCTCCTCGGGTCTGCAGGTGCAGGGCTTCGTTGGATGTCCGAAATATCCGCATCGACAAGGGTTCATAGCCGCAACGAGCATAAAATTGCAGGGGAAGGTCACCTTTGCGAGCGCACGGGTGATTGTTACTTTTCCGTCCTCAAGCGGTTGACGGAGAGTGTCCGTAATGTGCTTTGGAAATTCAGGAAGCTCGTCAAGAAAAAGCACTCCGTTGTGCGCGAGCGAAACTTCACCCGGTACGGGATTTGCTCCACCACCAACAAGAGAAGCCGCACTTAACGTGTGGTGTGGGGAACGGAACGGACGCGAATAGAGAAGCGACTCGCCGTCCTTAAGACCGCCCGAAATCGAATAAATTTTCGTGCTTTCTATTGCTTCGTCAAAGGTAAGAGGAGGCAAAATGCCGGGCAAACGCTTTGCAAGCATTGACTTACCCGTACCCGGAGGGCCAATCAAAAGGATATTGTGACTGCCGGCCGCGGCAATTTCCATTGCTCTTTTGGCAAGACTCTGCCCCATAACGTCGCTGAAATCCTCACCGTAAGAGCGCACCTCGTTCTTGAATTTTGAGGTATCGTATTTCTTTGGCGGCATATCGAGGCGTCCGTTCAGATGCCCCACAAGCTCCGAAATGTTTGAAACGGGAATAACGTTTATTCCTTCAACCGCAACCGCCTCGTCAGCATTGGAAACGGGAACGTAAAAATCCTCAAATCCCGCATCGCGTGCCGCTACACACATAGAGAGAGCACCGCGAACACCACGCACCTCGCCGGAGAGTGAAAGCTCACCCACAAAGCATTTTTTAGAGAGATCGCGCTCGGGCGGAATTACTGCACCCGCGTGTAAAATCGCAAGAAGCAGAGGAAGGTCGAGAGCCGAGCCCTCTTTTTTCTTGTCCGCAGGAGCAAGATTTACCGTGAGTGCCGCAACAGGAAAACGAATTCCGCTGTTCGCACACGCGTTAAAAACGCGCTCCTTTGCCTCTTTTACCGCCGCGTCGGGAAGTCCGACAAGGTCAAATGAGGGCAATTTGTTTCGCGCAGAGCATTCAACGGTGATGATAAATCCGTCAATTCCGACAATACCCGCGCCATATACTTTAGAATACATAATTTACTCCGAATTTTTATTTCTTTTCCAAGCTCTCGCCATCGGTCACAAATACTACCGTTCCAACCTCGTCAGTTCTGTAAACGGTTGCATTGACACTCGCAAACACGTCAAGCGCCTCTTGGTTGGGATGTCCGTGCTTGTTGTCCTTTCCGCAGGAAATTACAACGTACTGAGGTCTTGCTGCATCAAGCAATTCTTGTGAGTTTGACGTCTTTGAGCCGTGGTGACCTGCAGAGAACACGTCGCATTTAAGCTCGTTTTTGTGATATTTAAGAAGATCCTCTTCACCGTCCTCTTCAGCGTCACCTGTAAGAAGGAATGAGCGATGACCGTAGGTCGCGTGAAGAATCAAGCTCGCGTTGTTCCATTCCGCAGTTGAGAAATCAAGACGATATGGGCCAAGCACAGAAATTTGAAGCGCACCCACGGTGATAACGTCGCCGGGAACGGCAATCATAGTTTCAATATTCTTTTCTTCAATCACATCAAGCGCGTTTTCAAAGAATTTCGCGCTCTTTGTTTGACCGTTCATTACAAAGGTTTTAACATTAATATTCTCTAAAATGTAAGCTGCCGCACCCATGTGGTCGGAGTCGGGATGAGTGATTATAAAGTACTCAAGTTCCGTAATTCCTTGTGCGTTGAGATAAGCCACAATATCGTCACCGTATTCACTTTCGCTACAGTCAACCAAAATACTGCCCTGCGGAGTCTGGAAAAGGGTGCTGTCGCCCTGACCAACGTCAATAAAGTGAACTGCCATCTCGCTACCGTTGGGGTCTATGTATGGCTTTGGCGCAACAGTGGTTTTGTGATAAATGTTCTCGTCAATAAAGCCACGGAAATCGTCGTTGTTGTTGTAAAAGTAATTAAATGCAAAGCCAAGTATCGCCGCTATAATCAAAACAATCGGCAACGCCTTGCCAAAAATCGCCTTGAGAATTTTATTTTTCGTTCTTTTGCTCATCTTCTTTTTTGCCGCCATAAGCATTTTCCTCCAAAATTCATAGTATATTAACAAAATTATATCAATAAATTAATCCAAAATCAATAGCTTTTTTCGATTTTTTAACCATTTTCAACCGTACAAGCAAATTACAAAATTGTAAACATAAAATATAGAGTAATTATACAGCCAAATTGGGATTTGTCGGGGAGTTAGTTAAGTTAAGACCGCTCAAGCCGCTTGGGCTCCCACTTTTGAAAAAAGTGGGTCAAAACAATCGCGTGGATTAGTGCTGATTTGACGTAAATTTTCGCAATTCGCGAGCGAATTGGCGGTACAAATAACAAAATATCCTTATGAAAATAAATTTTCAACGGACATTTTATTATTCGTACTAC
>JAGBYG010000006.1 GCA_017628875.1 Clostridia bacterium | reverse complement strand
TATTCAATACTTGGAAACTGCTCTTACACATTCCTCGTATTCAAATGAATTAAAGCTCAAGGGCAGGATTGTTGAGTGTAACGAACGCCTTGAATTTCTTGGCGACAGCGTGCTTTCAATTATAGCTGCAAACTATCTTTTCAATAAATATCCTAATTCTCCCGAGGGAGAGCTTACACGTCGTCGCGCGGTAATCGTGTGCCGTGATGCGCTTTCCACATACGCCAAAAGATTAAACCTTGGCGATTTCCTTTTCCTTGGAAACGGTGAGGAGAAAAACAACGCAAGAGAGAGAAAATCGTTGCTTGAAAACACCTTTGAAGCGCTTATGGGAGCAATCTATCTTGATGGCGACCAAAATGGAATGGAATTTATTTTCAATCTTGTTTATCCCTTTTTTGAAAGCGAGCTTGAGGCTTGGGAGCAGGGAAAAGTAGTTAAGGATTACAAATCCGAGCTTCAGCAGATGATTCAGCAATCGGGTGTGGACACGCTTTCTTACGTTATCGTTGGTTCAAGCGGACCCGACCACGAAAAGACCTTTGAGGTTGAGGCGCGCCTTAATTCCAATATTATTGGAAGAGGTACGGGCAAAACCAAGCGCGAGGCAGAGCAGAATGCAGCAAAGGAAGCACTTGCGCTTTTTGGCGAAATATAATTGAATTTAAAGAATTGGAATCGTGTTTTTTGCCCGATTCCCTTTCTTGCTTTTTAAAGAAACTTTGAAAGGAGAGAAAAGTGCCGTGCGACATATAAATATACCGATTTTTATACCTCATATGGGTTGCCCCAATATGTGTGTTTTTTGTAATCAACGTTCAATTTCGGGGAAGATGAGCTTTGATATTTCAAGAGTTGAAAACGAGATTGAACAAGCTCTTTCGACCACTAAAGATGACGATTTTGTTGAGATTGCATTCTTCGGAGGCTCGTTTACGGGCATTGATAGGAAATTGATGTGCGACTTGCTTTCTCTCGCTCAAAAATATATTGATAGTGGCAGAGCTTCGTCAATCCGCCTTTCCACTCGCCCCGATTATATTGACGGTGAAATTCTTGACATTTTGTCTTTATTTTCGGTTGGCACTATTGAACTCGGACTTCAGAGTATGGACGATGACGTGCTCCGAAAAAGCAAACGCGGACATACTGCAGAATGTGCCGAGAGGGCTTGTAAAATGATAAAAGAACGCGGAATTTCTCTTATCGGACAAATGATGATAGGACTTCCTGACTCAACCGTCGAAAAAGAGATTTATACTGCAAAAAAGATTTGTGAGTTGGGTGCGGACGGAGCAAGAATTTATCCAACGGTTGTATTTTATCAAACCGAGCTTTGTGATATGATGCAAAGCGGAGTTTACAAGGCGCTTTCAAATGAAGAAGCCGTAGAACGTACAAAAGAAGCGCTGAAAATTTTTGTTGAAAATGACGTTCCTTGCATAAGAGTCGGACTTCAATCGGGCGAAAATCTTTCCGATGAAACTCACGTTGCGGGCGGAGCAAACCATTCCGCAATAGGAGAGATGGCGATGAGTGCTCTTTACCTTGATAAAATTTACGAGGAGCTTGACAAAATAGATAAAGAAAAAATGCCACAAAATATTACGATTTTTTGTCCAAAAGGCGAAATTTCAAAAATTGTGGGTCAAAAACGCAAAAATATTGAAAAAATTTGCCAAAAATATGCAATAAAGAGAGTAAAAGTTCTTGAAAAAAATGAACTTTTGAGTTATAATATAATAATAGATTTTAATTTTATATAATTCATCCTGAAAAAAGGAGGATAAAGCTTTGTATTTAAAGAGTCTTGAAATGCAGGGATTTAAGTCTTTCCCTGATAAAACCAAGCTTACGTTTGAACATGGCGCAACTGTAATCGTTGGTCCTAACGGAAGCGGAAAATCAAATATTTCCGACGCGATGCGCTGGGTGCTTGGTGAAATTTCATCTAAGAGCTTGCGTGGAAGCAAGATGGAGGACGTTATCTTTGGCGGAGCGGATTCAAGAAAGCCAATGGGCTTTGCGGAGGTTTCCGTTACTTTTGATAACACGGATCCCGAAAACCGTCTTGACGCGCCCTATGATGAGGTTATCGTAACAAGAAGATACTATCGCTCGGGCGAAAGTGAATATTTTATAAATAAGAGAGCAGTGCGCCTTCGTGACATTTACGAGCTGTTTATGAACACGGGTATCGGACGTGAGGGCTATTCCATCATCGGTCAGGGTAAGATTGCAGAAATTATTTCCCGTAAGAGCGAGGACAGAAGAAGCATTTTTGAGGATGCTTCCGGTATTGCAAAATTCCGTCACAAAAAGACCGAGAGTGAAAGAAAGCTTGCGCAGACCGAGGATAATATGACTCGTGTAAACGATATTTTTACCGAAATCAGCGCGCAGGTGGGTCCTCTTGAAAAGGAAGCAGAAAAGGCAAAGCGTGCCATTGAGCT